>JBIKRC010000034.1:0-11702 GCA_044349375.1 Limnohabitans sp. | reverse complement strand
CTGGCGAGGAGTGCTAAAGGACGGCCTCAGAGGTCTGGGGTTCCTCGGGTTTTCCCTGATTTTAAGAGGAGGGGCTGGGGTCCGTCTGTGCGTTGGGCCACGGCGCCAGCCGGGGTGTTCAGCTCAAAAGGGCCTGGGCAAACTCGCGGGCGTTGAAGGTTTCCAGGTCTTCCAGCTTCTCGCCCACGCCGATGAAATAAACAGGAATCGGCTTTTCGCGGGCAATGGCGCACAGCACGCCGCCCTTGGCGGTGCCGTCCAGCTTGGTGACGATCAGGCCCGTGAGGCCCAGCGTGTCGTCAAAGGCGCGCACCTGGGCCAGCGCGTTTTGGCCGGTGTTGCCGTCGATCACCAGCAGCACCTCGTGCGGTGCCGTGCTATCGGCCTTTTGCACCACGCGCTTGATCTTTTTGAGCTCTTCCATCAGATGCGTTTGTGTGGGCAGGCGGCCTGCCGTGTCGACCAGTACCACATCGCGGCCCCGGGCGCGGCCCGCGCTCACCGCGTCAAAGCTCACAGCGGCCGGGTCGCCGCCCTGCTGGCTGATGATCTCCACCGTGTTGCGGGTGGCCCAAACCGCCAGTTGCTCCTTGGCCGCAGCACGGAAGGTGTCGGCCGCAGCCAGCAGCACGCTCAGCCCCTCGTCGGACAAGTGCTTGGTCAGTTTGCCGATGGAGGTGGTTTTGCCTGCGCCGTTCACGCCCGCCACCATGATCACGGTGGGCTTGTGGTCACCAATGGTCAACGGTTTTTGCAGGGGCGTCAGCAAGTCGGTGATGGCGTCGGCCAGCAGGGTTTTGACCTGTGACGGCTCGGTGGCTTTGGCTTCTTTGACTCGGCGTTTGAGGTCTTGCAGCAAGTGCTCAGTGGCTTTGACACCGGTGTCGGCCACCAGCAGCGCGGTTTCCAACTCTTCATAGAGTTCGTCGTCGATGCGTGTGCCGGTGAAGACCGTGGTGATGCTGGAGCCGGTTTTGCGCAGGCCCGCTTTCAGGCGGTCCAGCCAGCCCTGGCGGGCGGTGGGCGCGGGTTCAGGCTGCGCGGGCAGTGGCGAGGACGTGAGCGCAGGGGTGGGCGTGGGCGTTGGTGCGACAGGCTGTGCCACAGGGCGCGCAGCCGTCGCGGGAGGCGATGGCACCTCGACCGGGGGGGATTTTTTTTTGAAGAAGCTGAACATGTCGTGGATTTCAAGGATCATGCATTCTATGAAACCAAACTTTCTCTTGGGACTTTCGCTGGCAACAGCCCTGTTGGCCGGCAGCTTCAGCGCCACGGCGCAGGCCCCGCAAGGCCAGGCGGCCCCACAACCCATAGGCCAGGCCCCAGCGGCCAGCGCGGCCCAAGTCCACACCTTCACTTTGGCCAATGGCATGGGCTTGTGGGTCAAAGCCGACCGGCGCGCGCCTACCGCGGTGCACATGGTATGGCTGCGCGTGGGTTCCATGGACGAGGTGGATGGCACCAGCGGCGTGGCCCATGTGTTGGAGCACATGCTGTTCAAAGGCACGCCCACCTTGGCTGTGGGAGAGTTCTCGCGCCGTGTGGCCGCTTTGGGTGGGCGAGAAAACGCCTTCACCGCCAAGGACTACACCGGGTATTACCAGCAAATCCCATCCAACCAACTCGAAGCCGTGATGCGCCTGGAGTCGGACCGTTTTGCCAACAACCAGTGGCCCGATGCCGAGTTCACCAAAGAGCTGGAGGTGGTGAAAGAAGAGCGCCGCCTGCGCACCGACGACAACCCCCGCGCCCAGTTGCACGAAATGCTCTCGGCCACCGCTTTGTCGGCTTCGCCCTACCGCCGCCCCATCGTGGGTTGGATGAGTGATCTGGAGGCCATGACGGCGCAAGACGCCCGCGACTTTTACCGCAAGTGGTACACGCCCGCCAACGCGGTGGTGGTGGTGGCCGGTGATGTGGACCCGCTGCAAGTCAAGGCGCTGGCTGAGAAGTATTACGGCAGCATCCCGACCCGCGCCGTGCCTGAGCGCAAACCCAGGGACGAACCGGCGCAGCAAGGCCTGCGCCGCCTCGAATTCAAAGCCCCCGCCGAGCAGTCGTATGTGGCCCTGGCCTTCAAGGTGCCGCGCCTGGCCAGCTTGGCGGTGACGCCCGAGCATGACGACGCCCTGGCCTTGACCGTGCTGGCCGCCGTGCTCGATGGTTACAGCGGCGCGCGCCTGGACCGTGCCTTGACCCAGGGCGACAACCGCCTGGCCGACAGTGCAGGGGCCTATAACGGCCTCATGGGTCGGGGGCCGCAATTCTTTTACCTGGAAGGTGTGCCTGCCAAAGGCCAAACACCACAAGCGCTCGAAGCCGCATTGCGCGCCCAGGTGCAACGTGTGGCCACCGAGGGCGTGAACGACGCCGAACTGCAGCGCGTGAAAACCCAATGGGTGGCCAGCGAAATTTACAAGCTCGACTCGGTGTTCAACCAGGCCCGTGAGCTGGGCGTGGCCTGGACGCTCGATTTGCCGCCCGACTTCGGGGCGCAACTGATCGCCCGCTTGCGGCAAGTCACACCCGCCCAGGTGCAGGCCGTGGCGCAAAAGTATTTTGGTGACGACAACCTCACCGTGGCCACCTTGCTGCCTCAGCCTTTGTCGGGCCAGCCCCGTGCGCGCCGCGCCGCGCCGGGTGCACGGCATTGAACCGCACTCATCCCATGAAAGTCCTACACCCCATGTTCTTGATGCCCTCCTTGTCCATGACCGCACGGGCTTTGTGCCGCACAGCTTTGGTGCTGGCCTGCGGGAGTGCTGTGGGTTGGGCGCACGCGTCCTTGCCCATCCAGCATTGGACTCAGCCCAGTGGTGCGCGCGTGTTCCTGGTCGAGAGCCACGCCATTCCCATGGTCGATGTGCAAATCGACATCGACGCGGGCAGCCGCCGCGACCCGGCAGCGCAAGCGGGCCTGGCCTCGGTCATGGCGGGGCAAATGGCCAATGGCACCCGCGCCGAGCCACAAGGACAGGGCCCTTATCCGAAGGCCATGGACGAAAACCAGATTGGCGAAGCCTGGGCCGACTTGGGGGCGAGCTTTGGGGGCAGTGCGGGCGGAGACCGCATGAGCTTTGGCTTGCGAAGCCTGAGCTACCCGGACCTGCTGGACAAAGCCGTGGCTTTGGCTGCACGTCAAATGGCCCACCCGGCTTTTCCTGAAGCCATGTGGCTGCGTGACCGTGAACGCATCAGCGCCTCCATCCGCGAATCGCTGACCAAGCCCGGCACGGTGGTGCAGCAGCGCTTTGCGCAGGCGGTGTACGGCGCGCACCCCTACGGTTTTCGGGCCACGCCTGAGACCTTGGCGCGCATTGGTGTGCAAGACTTCAAAAACCTGCATGCCCAGGCTTTGCGGGCTTGCCGCGCCACGGTGAGTGTGGTGGGCGCTTTGACCCGGGCTCAGGCCGATGCTTTGGTGCAACGCCTGCTGGCGCAGTGGCCCCGCGAATCAGGCTGCCCCAGCTTGCCGCCTGTGCCCGAAGTGGCCCCTTTGGTTGCCACGCAGAGCCTGAATTTGCCGTTTGATTCGGCCCAGGCCCATGTGCTGATCGGCCAGCCCGGCTACAAACGCACCGACCCCGATTTTTTTGCACTGCTGGTGGGCAACCACATTTTGGGCGGTGGTGGCTTTGTCTCGCGCCTGACCGAGCAGGTGCGCGAAAAACGCGGCCTGAGCTACAGCGTCTACAGCGGTTTTTCGCCTGGCTTGCACGCCGGGGCTTTCACGGTGGGGCTGCAAACCCGCCCTGACCAGGCCACACAAGCCGTTGCCGTGGCCCAGGAGGTGGTGCAGGGTTTTGTGCGCGAAGGCCCCACCCAGGCCGAATTGCAAGCGGCCAAGTCCAACCTGGTGGGCGGCTTTGCGCTGCGCATCGACAGCAACCGCAAGCTGCTGGACAACGTGGCCAACATCGCCTGGAATCGGCTGCCGCTGGACTACCTGAGGAACTGGACGCAGCAAATCGAGCGTGTCAGCGCCGCCGATATTCAACGCGCCATGGCGCGGGTGTTGCAGCCCGAGCGCATGGTGACCGTGGTGGTGGGTGCTGCGCCCTGATCGGGGCCTTTGGCCGGGTCAAATGTGCGCCGCAAATTGCGGCACATGCCGCATGTGCAGGCTCAGGCCCAAAGCCGCCATGTGGTTGCCGTTGCGCCCCAAAACCTTTTGCGCCAATGGCAAAAAAGCCTGCTCTTCCAACTGAGCGTGGGCCTGGTAGCGCTGCACCATGGCCTGCAGCGCCAGCACATCGAGTGCAGTGTCCTGGCCCTTGGCCACTTTGCGCAAGCCTGACGCCAGCGAGGCCCAGAGTTTTTCCAAAGCCCGGTGGTCGTGGGTCAGTTGCTCGATCAGCGTGTCCACCTGAAGGCGTTCGGCACCGGCTTGTGCGCTTTGGGCCACCGCCGGAAAGAGGTCTTTTTCTTCCTCGCTGTGGTGGCTGTGCAAGGCCTTGTCAAAAAAGGCCAAGGATTCGCTGGCAATTTTTCGCGCTTGGGTCGCAGGCCCCAGCAAAGCAGGCAAATCGCCCAAGCGCGACAACTGCGCAAAGATGCTCAAGTGGCAGTTGGCGAAATGCGTGATCGGGGCTTTGGTGTCTTGGTCGATGTTGTGCATGGGGAGTGTTCCTCTTGAAAAGGTAGGCATCACTTTAAGGGGCTACATGCGCATTGCCCAGTGCGATCTGACCCGGATTTGATGTGCGTCATGCCGTGTTACTGACACAGATCAAACCCGGTTTAAACGGTTGGAAACCAGGCCAAAGCGCAGGGATGAGGCCAGTGCCTTGAGTAGCGTTGGGTGCGCATCGGATTGGGGCCTGCTCAGCCCCTCTGCGCCCCTTTACACTTGCAGCCTATGCCCTTATCCCCTTCCCAACGCGCATCGAAAGACGGCGCTGCCCGCCACGCCGCCGCCAAAAAGCCCCAAAACCCGGTGCCCAAAGGCCCGCCCTCGCACGAGATCCGCATCATCGGCGGGCAGTGGCGTCGCACCCGACTGAAGGTGCTGGACAAACCCGGCTTGCGGCCCACGCCCGACCGTGTACGCGAAACCCTGTTCAACTGGCTGGGCCAGGACCTGAGCGGCTGGCGCTGTGTGGACGCTTTTGCGGGCACGGGTGTGCTGGGCCTAGAGGCTGCATCGCGTGGTGCAGCCCATGTGTTGATGGTCGAACAAGACGCCGTGTTGGTGCGCGATTTGCAAGAGAATGCTACGCGCCTGAAAGCCAGCATGGTGAGCGTGCAGCGCGGCGACGCGGTGAGCGCTTTGGGCCGTTTGCCTGCGGGCAGTGTGGATCTGGTCTTCATCGATCCGCCTTTTGATGGCCCCTGGTTTGAACCCGCTTTGAAAGCCGCCGCCCGGGCCGTGCCTGTGGGCGGTTGGATTTACTTGGAAGCGCCTGTGGCCTGGCCTGCCGAGGCGCTGCGGGCTTTGGACTTGCAATGCGAGCGCCACCTGAAGGCGGGCGCAGTGCATGCGCACTTGTTGCAACGGGTCAGCCCTGAATCTGCCCCCACCTCTATTGCCATCCCTTTTGAAGGAGACACGCCATGAGCCGATCTGCTAACGCTGTTGTCACAGCCGTTTATTCGGGCACCTTTGACCCGCTCACGCTGGGCCATGAAGACGCGATCCGCCGCGCCGCGCAGATGTTTGACCAGGTCATCATTGCGGTGGCCGTGGCGCACCATAAAAAAACCGTGTTCAGCCTGGACGAGCGCGTGGCCCTGGCGCAAGCCGCGCTGGCCGATTGCCCGAACGTGAAGGCGCTGCCGTTTGACTGCCTGATCGTCGAGTTTGTGCGTTCGCAACAAGCGCAGGTGATTGTGCGTGGTCTGCGTTCGGTGACCGACTACGACTATGAAACCCAGATGTCGGGCATGAACCGCCATCTGGCGCCTGAAATCGACACGGTTTTTCTGCACACCAGCGCAGGCGTGCAGCACATCAGCAGCACCTTGGTGCGCGAAATCGCCAAGCTCGGCGGTGATGTGTCCGGCCTGGTGTCCGCGCCTGTGCTAAATGCCTTGCAGGCCAAAGTCGCGACCAAGCACTAAGGCTCACACCTCAGCGCCTTCTACCAAAAAGCGTACGCGCTTTTGCCCCTGCCACTCGTCGGCGTCCAGCCGGTAGGCCAGCTTCACCTTGGAAGGCAGCGGCTCGGTGCGGCCAAACCAAATGCCGTCGACCGGCTGGCCCTGGTGTTTCATTTTGAGAGACAGGTGTTTTTCACCCACCAGCCGTTGGGAGACGATCTCGATCTCTTCGCAAAAGACGGGCGGCGCAAAGCCCTGGCCCCAGACCTCGTGGTGCAGCATGTCCACCAAATCCACCCGGCGGTACTCGGCAGGCAGTGGCCCGTCGGTTTCCAGGCGGCGTTGAAGCGTGGCGGCGTCCAGCCATTCCATGGCCACCTGGTTCAGGGTTTCTTCAAACACATCGAGGTGTTCTTCGGCAATCGTGCAGCCCGCCGCCATCGCGTGGCCGCCAAAGCGCAGCAGCACGCCCGGGGCGCGCTTGGCCACCAAGTCGAGCGCATCGCGCAAATGGAATCCCGCAATCGAGCGACCTGAACCCTTGAGCTCGTGCTCTTTGCCCGGCGCGCTGCTGGCCGCGAACACGAACGTGGGGCGGTGCAGCTTGTCCTTGATGCGCGAGGCCACGATGCCGACCACGCCTTCGTGAAAATCCGGGTCGAACACGCAAATGGCTGGGGGCGGTTCATCGCCTTCGTCAAACAGCGATTCGGCCATTTCCATCGCCATTTCGCGCATGTCGCCCTCGATCACGCGGCGTTCGCGGTTGATCGCATCCAGTTGTTTGGCCAGCTCGTCGGCGCGGCCCGCGTCGTCGGTCAGCAGGCACTCGATGCCGAGCGTCATGTCGGCCAAGCGGCCAGCGGCGTTGATGCGTGGCCCCAAGGCAAAACCAAAGTCAAAGGTGGTTGCCTTGGCAGTTTCGCGGCTGGCCGCCCGCATGAGCGCGGACATGCCCGGTGGCAGCGCGCCTGCCCGCACGCGGCGCAGGCCTTGCGCCACCAGGCGGCGGTTGTTGGCATCGAGCTTGACCACGTCGGCCACGGTGCCCAAGGCCACCAGGGGCAGCAGCGCGTCCAGGCGCGGCTGGTTGCTGGCGTCAAACACACCGAGCTGGCGCAGCTCGGCGCGCAGGGCCAGCAACACGTAAAACATCACGCCCACACCGGCGATGGATTTGCTGGTGAAGCCGCAGCCGGGCTGGTTGGGGTTGACGATGACTTCGGCCGTGGGCAATTCGCTGCCCGGAAGGTGGTGGTCGGTCACCAGCACCTGCAAGCCCAGCGCTTGCGCCGCTTGCACGCCCGCCACGCTGGCGATGCCGTTGTCCACCGTGATCAACACATCGGCCCCTTGTGCGTGCACACGCTCGGCAATCGGCGGAGTCAGGCCGTAGCCGTCCACCACCCGGTCGGGCACCAGATAGCTCACGTTGGTTGCGCCCAGCATGCGCAGGCCGCGCACGCCCACGGCGCAGGCGGTTGCACCGTCGCAGTCGTAGTCGGCCACGATGCACAGGCGCTTGTTTTGCGCCATGGCATCAGCCAGCAACTTGGCAGCTTCTGTGGTGCCCAACATGCTCGCAGGCGGGAGCAACAGGTTAAGGGCGTCGTCGAGTTCGTCTTTGGACAACACGCCGCGCGCGGCATACAGGCGGGCCAGCAAGGGGTGGATGCCCGCTTGTTCCAGCGCCCAGGCGCTGCGGGGGGGCACATCTCGGGTGAGCAAATTCATGGGGGGATCAGCTTGTGATGAGGGCTTGAAGGGCCGCTGCAGGGGAGGGTTTGTTGAACAGGCGGGTGATCCGCTGGTGCCAAGCCGCAGGCCCGGCCATGTAAGTGTGGGCCGTGTGTTCGCTGCACAGGCTGAGCGTGCCTTGGCCGGTGGTTTTGACGTGTTGCAACAAGTCGGCCACGGCACTGGCTTCGAGTTGTTGCCAAGCTTGTTGCCAGGCCTGTGCTTGGCCGTGCAAGGCGGCCGATCTCAAGGCGGTTGAAACGGTCGCTGAGGGCGGCGCCGACACTGGGCCAGTGATGGGCAGCGTGCCCGCGCCGTGCAGCCAAAAGGCGTTGACGGTGTATTGCTTGCGCGCATCACGGGCGTCGTTCACCGGGTGGTTGTAAAGCAGCATCTGCATTTCGCTTTGCAGGCGTTGCAGCGGCCGAGCCGCGGGGTGGTCGGGCAGCCAGTCTTTGACGTTTTGGCCGATCACCCGGTCGAGCGAAGGGGTGGGTAAATTGGCCAGCATCGCCCCTTGGGCGTGCCACAGCAAGGCGCTGTGCCACGTCACTTGCAAGCCGTCTTCTTGCAAAAAAGGTTGCATGGCCTGCAGCAATTGTTGCGATTCTTCGTCCGACAGGTGCAAATGCGCTGGGTCGGCCATGACCACTTGGTCCATGCCGACTTGCCAGTGGCAGGGCGTCATCCAGGCTTGGGGCGCATTGCGGGGGTGGCCTTGTTGCGTTTGGTGCCAAGCGGCCCAGGGCAGGGCCGTGGCCGCAGGGGGCCATCCCAGAGCCTGGGCGTGCAGGCGTTCGTGCGGCAAGTGCAGCGGTGTGGTTTCAGGGTCTTGCAGCACTTGCTGGCGCTGCATCAGGCCCAGCAAGCCTTGCAAATTCGGCAGCTGCAAACCGGCCCAAATCTCAGGGCTGTTGAGGGCTTGGCTGGCGGCGTAGGGAACGATCAAGTGCATGGGCTGGATGGAAGCTGGGCTTCAAGCCCAGTCTTCTCCAGAGTCCCAAGAGCTGTCACCCGCATCGTCTGCCGATGCCTGTGGCGACACCAGACCGGGCAAGCTTTCATCTTGGGCGTTGCCCGAAGGCGATGCCAGTGAGTCCGAAGAGGATGCGTCGGCATTGGGTGCGGGTGTAGGCTTGTTGTGCCCCATGAGGTTTTGTACGCCCTGAAACAACAAGCCGCCCGCCACCACGCCCGCTGCGGTGGTGGCCACTTGGGCCATCATGCCGCCACCCCAGGCGCTGGTGGGGGCCTGCGCAGGCACGGCTGCTGGGCGCGTGGCCCCTGGTGGGTTTGAAGAGAATTGGGCCGTGGACGTGTGGACGGGCATGGCTGGCGCAGGTGTTTCTGGCCCACGGCCCCAAGCCTGCGCGCCCGACATCCACGAACCGTTGGAGGATGGCACGGTTGCTGGGGTGGCTTGGGTCGCTCGCCATTGGGCCAGCTGAGTCAACTGTTGTGCGTTTTGCGTTTCCAGTTGCTCAATGCGGGTTTGCGCCGCATCCAGCGCCATGCCCAAACCCATGGCCCGCTGCACCAGCAGATAAGGGGCGTCGGTTTGCGCCCTGAACGCATCGCTGATCAGACCGTCTGCCGTGGGGTCTTTGGGGTCGGCGCGCGTCTGGCGCAAAGCGTTCAAAAATTGCTGCAGCTGGTCACGTTCAGTGGCGTTCATCGGGGGAACCTTTTGGGCATGGATGGGGCATTATGGACAAACACAAAGACCCACCGATCCCGGCGTGCAGATTCAAAGGCGCAACGACCGCCAACTCCAAAAAACCGAAGACCCCAAGAGGGGTGCTGGGCCTGCCTTTTTACCGGGCACGGAATGGCCGGTCGCATAGGGAACGATCAGCTGCATGGGGCCTGGTTGTCACAGGCCCCGTACGATTCACCAGAGCGTGTTGCGGGCTCAGCGTTTCAAAGCAGCGGCTTCGGCAGTGCAGTCGCTCCGATTCGATTTCAGTCCCTTGGTGCGGGCAGCGTCGATTTCGGCTTTGGCCAGTTGGGCCTGGGCTTGAAACACTGGGTCGGCTTGCAGGCGGGCCACGGCGGCAGCACCTACCACGCGTCCGGCTTCCAAGTCGCTTTGCCAGTGCACGCCGCAGACCATGCGGCTGTCACCAAAGGCGTGGCCGCGTTGCAGCAAGGCGTTGGCTTTGTCCGGGGACAGCCCGGCCAGGATCAGGCCCCAGGCCCAGCCCAAAGCTGCATGGCCCGAGGGGTAGGAGCCGTCTTTGGACAGGTGCGCCTCTTCTTTGGGGGAACAGGTGGTTTCGCCCAGCTCTGCAAAGGGGCGTTTGCGCTGGTAATGGTCTTTGGCTTTGTAGGTGGCAAAACCTGCGTCCATCAGGCTGCGGCGCAGCAGCATGTTCAGGTGCGGTGTGGCTTCTTGCGAGATCGGCATGTCCAGGGCGCACGAGAAGACCCCGGCCGCTTCGGGAAACTTCAGGTTCACGTCCTTGAAGGCGTATTCCCAGCGCGGCGTGTTGCGCAGGGCGCGGGTTTGCTGGTGCAGCTGCACATCGGCCGCCTGGCGGGCCGAGCCGGGGGCGGGTGGAGGTGGCACCAGGGCCAGGCTGTCGGGCAATTCCTTGCGGTCGATGTAGCCGTTCAGGTAGCCCGTGCCTTTGCGAAATTCGCCCACCACTTCGGGCGAGGTCGGAGGCACGGCGGTTTTGACCGGGGCGGTTTGGCAGGCGCCGAGCAAGGCGGCAGCGGCCAGCGCGCTCAGTGTGCAAAGGCGGGTGTTCATGGGTGGGTCTCCTTTTGGGTGTGCGGCCCATGCGGCATGGGGCTTTGGCATTTCAGACCCGGGCGCGGCTTCAAAACGTCTCCGTGGCGACTTTTTAAGTGAAAACACCGGGTGGGCGTTCTGCGTTGAGGCTTTGTGCCCGCATTTTGGGCAGCGGCTTTGACCGATTGGTCACAATAGCGGCCTATGTCTTTTTTCAAAAACATCCCCTACGAGCTGGCGCTGGGTTGGCGCTACACGCGTGCAGGCCGTGCCACGCGGCGAAACGGCTTCATTTCCTTCATTTCGGGCGTGTCCATGATGGGCATTGGCCTGGGCGTGGCCGCGCTCATCATTGTGCTGAGCGTGATGAACGGCTTTCAAAAAGAGGTGCGCGACCGCATGTTGGGCGTGGTCTCGCACATCGAGGTCTATGCCGCCGACGGTGCGGCTGTGGCCGATTTGCCCGCACTGCTGGCCCGGCTGAAGGCGCACCCGCAGGTGCTGGGCGCTGCGCCCTTCATCACCGCGCAGGCTTTGCTGGCGCGGGGCGAGGACATGAAGGGCGTGCTGGTGCGCGGCATCGACCCGGCGCTGGAGCCCGTGGTCAGCGATCTGTCGAACGACACGCAAGCCGGCGTGCTGCAGCGCCTGCAGCCGGGGGAGTTCAGTCTGGTGCTGGGCCGCGATCTGGCCAACAACATGTTCTTGCAAAGCGGCGATCCGGTGACCCTGGTCTCGCCATCGGGCCAAGTGACCCCTGCGGGCGTGTTGCCGCGCATGAAGCAAATGGGCGTGGTGGGCACGTTTTCTTCAGGGCACTATGAATACGACTCGGCCTTGGCGCTGATGCACGTTGAGGACGCGGCCCGCATGTTCCGTCTGGATGGCCCCAGCGGCGTGCGCCTGAAGTTGCGCGATTTGCACCTGGCGCGGGAGGTGGCGCGTGACCTGCAGCTGGATTTAGGGCCGCAGTTTTTTGTACGCGACTGGACGCAGCAAAACCGCACCTGGTTTGCCGCTGTGCAGGTGGAAAAACGCATGATGTTCATCATCCTCACGCTCATCGTGGCGGTGGCTGCTTTCAATTTGGTCAGCACCTTGGTGATGACGGTGACCGACAAGCGCGCCGACATCGCGATCTTGCGCACGCTGGGGGCCAGCCCGCGCAGCATCATGGGCATTTTTGTGG
>JBIKRC010000322.1:0-3087 GCA_044349375.1 Limnohabitans sp. | reverse complement strand
GAACGAAAACTACGCGCAGCCCGACGTGCCAGCGGGCGTGGAGGCCGATGTGTTGCGCGGGGGCTATCGATTTGGGTTGTATGGCCCGAGTGATGCCGCACAGCGCGTGACCTTGCTAGGCTCTGGCGCGATCCTGACCGAAGTGATCAAGGCCGCGCAGCAATTGGCGGTTCAAGGCGTTGGCGTGGAAGTGCTGAGCATCACCAGCTGGAGCGAGTTGGCGCGCGACGGCATGGCGCGCGAGGCTGGTGGCGCTGTGGGCGCTGTGGGCGCTGGGCATTTATCCCAATTGCTGAGCGCCAAGCGCGGCCCGGTGATCGCCGCCACCGACTACGTGCGCGCAGTGCCCGAGAGCGTGCGCGCTTTTGTGCCCGAAGGCCGCCGCTACAGCACGCTGGGCACCGACGGCTTTGGCCGCAGCGACACGCGGGCCGCCCTGCGCCGCTTCTTTGCGGTGGACGCGGACAGCATAGAGCAGGCGGCAATCAACAGCCTGCATTTTTGACTTTTATAATTTGTGTTTTTGGTTTAACGCAAACAAAATCATGGTCGGTTTGACCCATTTCCCTGCGCTGTGGGAGCGGTCTCCGACCGCGATGGACCGCTTGAGACAAATTCATCGCGGTCAGAGACCGCTCCTACGGGGATCATTGAGGTGTGTCAGCCTTCAAAAACAAACGCTCAGGTTCGCTCAGTCGCCCAGCACCAAGCCCGCGTCTGCCATCTTGGCCATGGCGAGGTAAAGTGATTCTTGGCTCACACCCTTGTGCTTCAAGCGATTGAAAAATTAGGCCTCCCATCATGAACATTCAACACTACACCTACCGCGTGATATGGTCGCCAGAAGATGGCGAGCATGTGGGCTTGTGCACCGAGTTTGCTTCTCTGAGCTGGTTGGCAAAAACGCCCGAAGCCGCGCTCAAAGGCATCCAAAAGTTGGTGGGCGATGTTGTCGCCGACATGAAGTTCGGGTAATGCTCGCCCACCCATCATCCGTTATCCCTACACCCCCCTCGGAGTTGCCCCATGCTCGACCCGCAAGCCCAAGCCCTGATGACCCTGCTGAGCGAAAAGGGCATTCCCCCGGTTTACACGCAAACTCCTGTAGACGCCCGTGCTTCTTACCGAGCGCGGCGCACCTTCACCCAGCCCGATGCGCCCGAAGTGGGGCGTGTGCAAGACCTGCAGTTCCACCACTCGGGCGTGGACATTGCGGTGCGGGTGTACCACCCGAGTGGGGCCACGCAGGCCATGCCCGCCTTGGTGTACCTGCACGGCGGCGGCTGGACCATTGGCGATCTGGACACGCACGATGTGCTGTGCCGCAGCCTGTGTCTGCAAGCCCAGGGCGTGGTGGTGTCGGTGGATTACCGCATGGGACCAGAGCACAAATTTCCGGCCGCCTACGACGATGCTGTGGCAGCCTGGCAGTGGGTCGCTTCGCAAGCGCTGGCCTTGGGCATTGACCCTGCACGCATCGCCATCGGCGGCGACAGCGCCGGGGGCAACTTGGCCGCAGCGGCCTGTCTGGGCTTGCGCGACCTGGGCCTCAAGCCGGTCATGCAGTTGTTGATTTACCCCAGCACCCTGATGGCTCCCGACACGGCTTCATACCAAGCCAATGGCCAAGGCTACATGCTCACGCGTGAGTCCATGGCCTGGTATTCGGGCAACTACCTGCGCAGCCCGCAAGACGCCCAAGACTGGCGCGCTTCGCCGCAGCTGGCCACCAGCCATGCGAACTTGCCGCCCGCCTTGGTGTTGACGGCGGGCTTTGATCCTTTGCGCGATGAGGGCCTGATGTACGCCGATGTCCTGAGCCAGGCGGGCGTGTCATCGCAATACATCTGCTTTGAGCGGCAGATCCACGGCTTCATCACCATGGGGCGGGCGCTGCAAGAGGCCAACACGGCGGTGGCCTTGTGCGCCCACGCGCTGCGCACGGCTTGGAAGCAGGGCTGATCAGGCCTGATCAGCTTTCCACCACGGCCAGATAGGCCTGGCGTGTTTCGGGGCTGACGGCTTCGAGCGCTTGCTCGTAGCGGGTTTGGTGCTGGGTCACCATGCGGGCCGAGGCGATGGTCTTGGAGCGGCAAAACCAGTGGCAGCTGTGCTGCATCAAAAACATCTCGCCCATCATGCGAAACGAACTCTCTTTGGCGGACAGGCCTTGCAGGTTGTTCACCGCCCGCTCAATGCCTTGGGCGTGCACTTCCAGCATGCGGCGCATGTCAAACGTGGCTTTGGGCGAGAGCTGGTCGATGTAGGGCAGCGCCACTTTGAAGCCACGAGCCACGGGCGCGGGCAGCTTGGCAAACTCGCGCGCCAGGTTTTGGAACTCGTGGGCCATCTGTTGCTCGGCCTGTTCTTGCAGTTGCATGATTTGCTGCTGCCGCGCCAAGTCAGACTCGCCCAGCGCCCGCATGTAGGCGCCCGTGAGTTGGGCCATGTTTTTTTCGATCTGAAAAGGGCGCAATTGCTCGGCCAGCAAGGCGGTGCGTTTGCGCTGGCCCTGGAGGTTGAGCCAGTGGATGCCCAGGGCCAAAATGAAGAACAGGCTGATGAATTCCATACATACAAGGTGAGGGGGCCTGATTGGCCGAATCGCCAAGTGTAGTGAGCCCGGCGCAGGGGCCGCTCAAAAACCTTCCCTCGCCCATGGCACCCCACCGGCGCGACGCATCAGCGAACCTGCACACCACAGCCCCCCGATTTGGAGTACAGACTCTAAAGTGCGGGTTTTCCCTTGCCATGGCGCACCCATGCTGTTCCAATTGCTGCAGTGCAACAAAACTTCCCAAAGGAAAAAACCATGAACTTCAACGCTGAACAATTCACCGCCACCCAACAAGCCACCATGAACGCAGCAGCTGGTCTGTCGCAATCGGCTTTCGCCAGCTTCGAGCGCTTGGTCGAGCTGAACATGGCCGCTGGCAAAGCCGCTGTGGGCGAGTCTTTCGCCAACATGCAAGCCCTGATGGCCGCCAAGTCGCCTCAAGACCTGATGGCTGTGCAAGCCGCTCTGGTGCAGCCTGCCTTCGAAAAGTCGGTCTCTTACGGCCGTCACATCGCTGACATCGCCAACAG
>JBIKRC010000321.1:0-3091 GCA_044349375.1 Limnohabitans sp. | reverse complement strand
CGCCAATCGCCAATCGCTCCAAAGGGTTGAAGGGCTTGAAATCTTGTGTGCGTGCGCTTTCAAAATCCAAGCGCCCGCTTTCATCCACAAAGAGGGTTTGCTGAACCTGAAAACGCTGGGCTGACATGCCCTCTGTGGGTGCAGCACTTTGGGCCAAGGCACTCCCGAAAACAAGCATCGCCAAGCACGCCGCAAACAACCAGCGCAAGGCACTGGGTTGGTTGGTGGGTGAGTGAACCTTCAATCGAAACATGTCAGGCATCTTAGCGGCGGGGGCCTGCAAATCTTGCAGCGCATTGCAAGTTTTGGAGGTATGCGACTGATAAAACATTAAATTCTTCAAAAGCGCCCAAACTATGAACAACCATTGCACGCCAAGCCCTACGGCCCAACACCTCGGTTTTACAGACCGCTTGGCGGTGGCAACCCTGCTTTCTTTTAGCTTGTTTCCCGCCATTTCCGTGGCTCAAACACTGCCCAGTGCAAGCACCTTGCAGCAGCAAATCGAGCGTGACCAACAGGCCGACAAACAGCGTCTGCAGATCCAACAAGCCCCCAAGCCCGCTGCAGAAGAACCGCTGCAGGGCCAGACCATCGTGGTCCAAGAATTCAAATTCAAGGGCAACACCTTGCTCAGCAGCGAAGCATTGAGCGCCGCACTGGCCCCGCTGCTGGGCCGACCACTCGACTTTGCGCGGCTGCAAAGCAGCCCGGTGTTGGTGGCCGATATTTACCGGCAACAAGGCTGGGTGGTGCAAACCTTTTTGCCCGAGCAAAACATCGACCAAGGCAGCGTGACGATCGAGATCGTCGAGGCCGTCTTTGGCCAAACCCTGGTGGCCGGCGATAAAGCGACCCGGGTGCCCAAAGAACACGTGTTGCAGATTTTTGCGCGCCAGCAACAAGCGGGCAAGCTATTCAACATGCATGCGGTGGACCGCGCTTTGCTCTTGGCCGACGACCTGCCGGGCATCACCGTCTCGGGCGCATTGGCCCAAGGCGCGCAAGCCGGGCAAACCGATCTGGTCTTGCAACTGGCCGATGAGCCCTGGCTCAGCGCCAATGTGTCGGCCGACAACACCGGCGCCGTTTCTACAGGCACCTCACGCGTCATGGCCGCGTTGAATCTGAACAGCCCCACCTTCAGGGGCGACGCCATGAGCCTCAATGCGATGGCGTCCAAAGGCACGCGCTACGCCCGCTTGGCCTATGGCTTGCCCCTGGGCTCAGACGGCTGGCGCTTGGGGCTCAATGCTTCGCGCTTGGATTACGAGTTGATCACTGAACCCTACGCCAGCCAAAAACGGCAAGGCAACCCCACCCAAGGCGATGCCACCACGGCGGGCCTGGAGCTGAGCTACCCCTGGGTGCGCAGCCGCAGTGTGAACCTGAACACCAGCTTGAGCGCCGAGAAAAAGACTTACGACAACATCGCCAGCGGTGTTTCTGCGTCGGCCTACCAAAGCACCCCCGTGTCGCTGGTCTTGAGCGGCAACAGCTTTGACAGCCTGGGTCAAGGTGGGGCCAACGCGTTTTCTTTGGCCATGACGGCGGGCAAACTGAACCTGGATGGCTCGCCCACGCAGTCAAGCGATGCCAGCACCACCCAAACTGCGGGTGGCTACAAGAAGATCCGCTACGCCATCAGCCGCCAGCAGCAGCTGGCGCCCAGCTGGTCGCTGTACGCCGCTTTCACTGGGCAGTTGGCCAACAAAAACCTGGACTCTTCAGAAAAGTTCTACCTTGGGGGCAGCAGCGGCGTGCGCGCCTACCCCAGCAGCGAAGGGGGCGGCACCTCGGGCCAGATGCTCAACCTGGAGCTGCGCTGGCAAGTGGCCGACGGCGTGAGCCTGACGGGCTTTTATGACCATGGCCGCATCCGTGTGAACAAATTCAACGAATTTGAGGGCGCGTCCGCCCTGAACGCCTACGCGCTCAAGGGCGCTGGCCTGTCCTTGGGCTGGCGCAACAGTTCGGGCACATCTGTGCAAACGACCTATGCCCGGCGCGTGGGGACCAACCCCAACGCCATCAGCACCGAAGTCAATCGCGGTGCAGACCAAGACGGCACCTTGAAAACCAACCGCATCTGGATCACCGCTTCACAGGCGTTTTAAATCATGAACAGCAACTACAAATTGGTCTACAGCGAAATCCTCAACACCTGGGTGGCGGTCGCCGAGCACGTCAGTGCCCGCGGCAAAAAAAGCGCCCTGCGTTTGGTGACTGCGGCAGCGCTCATGGCCGGTGGTGCTGTGGGCACCGGTGCGTCCTTGGCGGCGCCGCCGCTCATCACGCCGCCTGCCGTTAACCAGTTGCCCACCGGCGCGCAAGTGGCTGCAGGCACCGTCAGCATCAGCCAGACGCAGACCGCCACCGCCGCCAGCATGGCCATTGCACAAAGCTCCAACCAGGCGATCGTCAACTGGCAAAGCTTCAACTTGGGTGCCAACGCCAAGGTCAACATCACGCAGCCCAACGCCAGCAGCGTGCTGCTCAACCGCGTGCAAAGCAGCGACCCCAGCCAGATCTTTGGGCAGATCAATGCCAACGGCCAAGTGCTCTTGCTCAACCCCAATGGCGTGTACTTTGCACCCGGCTCGCGGGTGGACGTGGGCAGCTTTACCGCCAGCACGCACAGCCTGAGCGATGCAGATTTTTTAAATGGCCAATACCGCTTCAACCGCAACGGGGCCACTGGCAGCATCCTCAATGAAGGCCACATCACTTCAGGCCTGGGCGGCTACATTGCGCTGCTGGCGCCCGAGGTGCGCAACCTGGGCGTGGTGGTGGCCCAGGTGGGCGGCACGGTGGCCTTGGCGGCGGGTGAAAGCTTTGAGCTGCAGTTTGGCAGCAACAAGCAGTTGACCAATGTGCTGGTGACGCCAGCCACCATTCAAACCCTGGTGGACAACGGCCAAGCGGTGCAAGCCCCGGGCGGCTTGATCATTCTGTCGGCGCAAGCGGCCAGCGGATTGCTGGGCGGTGTGGTGAAAAACAGCGGTGCCATCTCGGCCACTGGCCTGGTCAGCGACGGCGGCACCATCCGCTTGAGTGCCAGCCACAAGATTGAACTGGCCCCAACCAGCAG
>JBIKRC010000033.1:0-11733 GCA_044349375.1 Limnohabitans sp. | reverse complement strand
TGAAGAGTTCGGGCGCAAAGAAGGGCAGGCCGGTGAATTGCAAATTCGCGCCGTCGGTGATGGTGTCGCCCAGCTGCACGCCGCCGTGGGTGGTGAAGCCAATGATGTCGCCCGCATAGGCTTCGTCGACCGCTTCGCGGCGTTGCGACAGGAAGGTGACCACGCTGGTGGGGCGCAGCTCTTTGGCGGTGCGCTGCACCTTGAGCTTCATGCCGGGGGTGTATTTGCCCGACGCCATGCGCACAAAGGCGATGCGGTCGCGGTGGTTGGCGTCCATGTTGGCTTGCACCTTGAACACCACGCCCGAGAACGCGCTGTCTTCGGGCTGAATCTCTTTGACCACGGGTTGCTTGTTGACCAGCAGGTTGCTGGTACGGGGCTTGGGCGCGGGGGCCAAATCGACCAAGGCGTCCAGCACTTCCATCACACCGAAGTTGTTCACGCCCGAGCCGAAGAACACGGGGGTTTGTTTGCCCGCCAGGAAGGCGGCTTCGTCAAACGCGGGCGATGCGCCGGTGGCCAGTTCCATGCTGTCCATGGCGGTTTGCCATTCCAGGCCAAAGCGCTCGGCCAGTTGGGCTTGCTCTGTCAGCGGAATGGTTTCGAAGTCTTGCGGCAGGCGTTCGCTACCGGAGTCGAACACGGTCATGGCCTTGGTGCGCAGGTTGATGATGCCGCCGAAGCTCTTGCCTTGGCCCACAGGCCAGGTCATGGGCACGCAGGGCATGCCCAGCTCGCGCTCGACTTCGTCAAGGATGTCGAGCGGGTCGCGCACTTCGCGGTCCATCTTGTTCACAAACGTGATGATGGGCGTGTCGCGCTGACGGCAGACCTCGATCAGGCGGCGGGTCTGGGCTTCCACGCCATTGGCTGCATCGATCACCATGAGCGCCGAGTCCACCGCCGTGAGCACGCGATAGGTGTCTTCCGAGAAGTCTTTGTGGCCGGGCGTGTCGAGCAGGTTGATGACGTGGTCGCGGTAGAGCATCTGCATCACCGACGAAGCCACCGAGATGCCGCGCTGCTTTTCAATTTCCATCCAGTCCGAGGTGGCGTGGCGCGAGGCCTTGCGGGCCTTGACGGAACCGGCAATCTGGATCGCGCCCGAGAATAGCAAGAGCTTTTCGGTCAGCGTGGTTTTACCGGCGTCGGGGTGGGAAATGATGGCAAAAGTCCGGCGGCGCCGGGTTTCGTGGGCGTAGGTCACAAAGGGTCCTGAAGATCGTGCGGGTGGCCTAACAGCCCCCGTGGCGGCCAAACCCGTGCGGGCTGGCCAAAGAGATGATTTTACTGGGCCAGGCTTGTGCCAGAACCCGACCCGTCCCCTACCCTCGCTTGCTGTCTAGCTGCGGACCATGCCAGACCACCAAGGCAGTCTCGCAGGGGCAGGCCGCATGGCCCCTTTGGGCCTACACTGACCTGTATGAACGCCAACCTCATCCTCCTCACGCTCTGCCAGGGCCTCTTCTTCACCAACAACGTCACCTTCATCGCCATCAATGGTTTGGTGGGTCTGTCGATGGCGCCGCTGGGCTGGATGGCGACTTTGCCCGTGATGGGCTATGTGGTGGGTGGGGCGCTGTCGACCGGGCTGGTGGCCAGAAGCCAGTCTCTTTGGGGTCGCAAGGTGTCGTTTCAGCTGGGCCTGGGCGTGGCTTTTTTCTCGGCGCTGCTGACTGCTTATGCCGCGTGGAGCCACAACTTCTGGCTGCTGGTGGCGGCCACGGTGATTGCCGGTTACTACAGCGCCAACGGCCAGTTGTACCGTTTTGCAGCAGCCGAGTTGGCAGCAGACGGCTTCAAGGAAAAAGCGGTTTCTTTGGTTTTGGCCGGTGGCTTGATCGGGGCCATCGTGGGCCCCAACCTGGCCTCACGCACTCGCACCCTGTACGAGGTGCCGTTTTTGGGTGCTTATTTGGCGCTGGGCGTCGTGGCGATTTTGGCCATGGTGTGCATGGCCTTCATCCGATTTCCGGAGGTGCCCGCCAAAAAGCCCGGCGACAGCGCGGGCCGCCCTTTGCGCGAGATCATGCGCCAGCCGGTGTTCATTGTGGCGGCAGCCGCTGCGGCCCTGAGTTATGGCGTGATGAACTTGCTGATGGCGGCCACCCCGCTGGCCATGCAGGTGTGCGGCTTCAGTTTTGACGATGCGGCGCTGGTGCTCGAGTGGCATGTGATCGGCATGTTCGCGCCGGGCTTTTTCACGGGCCACCTGATCAAGAAATTTGGCACGCTGCAAATCATGGCGGTTGGCGTGGTGATCAACTTTGTGTGCATTGGCATTGCACTCACCGGGGTTGAGTTGCACCAGTTTTTGATCTCGCTGTTCTTGCTGGGCCTGGGCTGGAACTTTTTGTTCACTGGCAGCACCACGCTGGCCATGAAGGCCTGGACCCCCGCCGAGAAGGACCGGGGTCAGGCGACCATCAACTTCTTTGTGTTTGCCACCATGGCCGTGACCTCGTTCGCATCAGGTGCCTTGGTCACCACACAGGGCTGGATGTGGCTGAACATCGGCTCACTCTTGCCTGTGGCGCTGACCGGCGTGGCGCTGGTGTGGATGGTGCTCAAACAGAGGGACGCGCAGAAAAACGCGCCAGCAACCAGCGCTTGAGCGCCGTGAACACCTGAGCGCGGTACAGGTCGTTGAAGATCTCGTGGTACATGCCCTCAAAACACTGGGCCTGCACCACGCCCTTGGGAGCTGACCGGGCAAAGTCGGCGCTGGCCTGCGCATTCACCAGTCGGTCCTGGCCTGCATAAAGCAGCAAGGTGGGCACTTGCCAGTGTGCAGCGTCTTCGATCGTTTGGGCGCCCTGCGCCAGAATCCAGCCGGCCAGACCCGCAGAAATCCGGCGGTGCACCAGCGGGTCGGCCTTGTAGGCTTTCACCACATCGGGGTCGCGTGACAAGAACTCGGTTTTCAAGCCGTTGTCCACACGCAGGTGCGGCAACACGCGGGGCAGACTGGCGAGCAGTATTTTTTGAAAAAAGGTGGGGAACCCGCCCAAGGCTGGAGACGACAAAACCGCCGCATCGACCGGTCGCAAACCCTCGGCCAGGGTGCGGGCCACCACCAAGCCGCCCATGCTGTGGCCCAGCAAGATGAGGGGTAAGCCCTGCAAAGATGGGTGCTGGCGCGTGTCGTCGATCACCCGGCACAAATCGGCTTGCAGGCTACCCGGGCGCAGCATGTCACCGCGTGCGCCTTCTGATTGGCCGTGGCCTTGCTGGTCGTAGGCGCGCACCGCGAACCCCCATTGGTGCAAGTGCGCCGCCACCTCGCCGTAGCGCCCGGCGTGTTCGCCCAGACCATGCACCAAGATCACGGTGCCCAGCGGTTTACTGGCAGGCAGCGCCCAGTCGTACAACGCCAGTGGGCCCGCCTCGCCATGCAAGCCCAACACTTGGGGTCGGGGCAAGGAGGGGCGTGCAATCAGGTTCATCAAGGCATCCGCGCCATCACTTCGGCCACTGCCGCCGTGAGTTTTTTGGCGTAAGGCACATGCAAAAACTCGTTCGGCCCGTGCGCGTTGCTCTTGGGGCCGAGCACGCCGCAGACCATCATTTGCGCCTTGGGGAAACCCGCGCTCAGCATGTTCATGAGCGGAATGGTGCCGCCTTGCCCGATGTAGCCCACACCTGCGCCAAAGTGCGCCTGGCTTGAGCTGTTGAGTGCTTGCTCAAACCAAGGGGATGTGTCAGGTGCGTTCCAACCGGTTGCACCGCCATTTGATTCAAAGGTCACCTTGGCTTGGTACGGCGCGTTGTCCTCGAGCAGGGCTTTCATCTCGGCCACGGCTTGCGCCGCTTCCACCAGGGGCGGCAGGCGCAGGCTGAGCTTGAAAGCGGTGTAGGGCCGTAGCACATTGCCCGCGTCTTTGATCGCTGGAAAGCCTTCGGCCCCGGTCACGCTGATCGTGGGCGCCCAGGTGCGGTTGAGCAGGGCTTGTGTCGGGTCGGTGGTGGTGGGCAACGCAAAGCTGGTGGAGCCGCCGCAGTCGTAATGCGCCCATGGGAAGCGCTTGTACACCTCGTCGCCCAAAATGGCGGCCGTGGCTTGGGCTTGCGCCAGCCGCTCGGCGGGCACTTCGCAGTGAAAGCTGGCAGGCAGCAAGCGGCCTGTGGCGCTGTCTTCGAGGCGGTCAAGCACCTGGCGCATGATGCGAAAGCTCGACGGCACCAGGCCCGAGGCGTCGCCCGAGTGGATGCCCTCGGTGAGGATCTGAACCTTGAGCGTGCCGCTGGCCATGCCGCGCAGGCTGGTGGTGAGCCACAGCTGGTCGTAGTTGCCTGCACCGCTGTCCAGGCAAATCACCAAGCCCACATCACCCAGGCGGGCGCGCAACGAGTCCACATAGGGCAGCAGGTCGTAAGAACCCGATTCTTCGCAGGTCTCGATCAAACCCACGATGCGCGGGTGGGGGGTCTTTTGGCTTTTCAGGGCCTGCACCGCGGCGATGCTGGCGTAGGCCGCGTAGCCGTCGTCCGCGCCGCCACGGCCATAGAGCTTGCCGTCCTCGTACACCGGGGTCCAGGGGCCAAGATCGTTGCGCCAACCGTTGAACTCGGGCTGCTTGTCCAGGTGGCCGTACATCAGCACCGTTTGGCCAGAGCCTTCGCTGGCGGCGCGTGTGGCGGCCACTTCAAAGAACATGACGGGCGTGCGGCCCGGCAGGCGAATGACCTCCAGTGTCAGGCCCTCCACCTTTTGCGCCTCGACCCACTGCGCGGCATTGCGCAGCACGGTCTCGATGTGGCCATGCGCGGCCCAGTCGGCGTCAAACGAAGGCGACTTGGCCGGGATCTCGATGTAATTTTTCAGCTCGGGCACGATGGTGCGGTCCCAGGCTTGGGTGACGTCGTTCAGGGCGCGGGCGCTGTCGAGCAGGCCATCGGGCATTTCGCGGTGCAAGGGGGCGTTCATGGTGGGGGCTCCTCAGGGCGGCACAAAAGAAAAACACTTTAGCGTGTTTGGGATCGGCTGACCACGGCGGGCATTCTCAGAGGTGACGCCAACGCGGCAGCCTTGGCGCAGGTCCCCGGCACAATGACCGGTCCACCACCTACACGGAGCGCCCGATTGAACGTGACAACGTTGGTTCAGCCCATCACAGAGCCTGAACTGCGCGTGGGCGGGTTGGTACTGGCCGCAGGCGCCGGCAGCCGCATGGGAAACCGCCCCAAATGCCTGCTGCAGCTGAACGGAATGAGCTTGCTGGAGCGGCAACTGCAGGCTTTGACACAGGCGGGCGCGAGGCCCATTCGGGTGGTACTGGGGCACCACGCAGAACGCACCTTGCAAGAAGGCGCCTTGGCCCGCTGGGCGGCCCAGCCGGTACGCAACCCGCAGCCAGATGACGGCCATGTCAGTTCATTGCGCATTGGTTTGCGGGCCTTGCCAGCCGATCTGGAAGTGGTGCTGGTGGCTCTGGCCGACCAGCCCTTGATCGATGTGCAAGCGGTGCAAGCATTGCTGCAGGCTTTTGCCCAGCGCCCTGCTGGCACGCAGCTCTTGCAACCGAACGTTCAAGGCTTACCGGGCAACCCTGTCGTGTTTTCCGGTGCGGTGATGGCGCAAATCCTGGCGGGCGACGAACACATGGGCGCACGCCAATGGATGCAAAGCCACCCCGAAGCCGTGTACCGCTGGGAAACTCCCGATGTCCACTACCGGCTGGATGTGGACAATGAAGAAGACCGCCAAGCCGTAGAACAGATGACAGGGAAAAGCCTGCGCTGGCCGGACGATTTGAACCCCTGAACAAGAGACCTCCATGAACAGCATCGACATCGACGTGATCCGCACTGCCCTCGATTGGCAAAACCGCGGCCACCGCGTGGTGATGGGCACCGTGGTGCGCACCTGGGGCTCGGCCCCACGACCACCGGGCTCGCTCATGATCATCCGCGGTGATGGCCAAGTGGCCGGGTCGGTTTCCGGTGGATGCATCGAAGACGATTTGATCCGCCGCGTGGCTGCAGGCGAGCTGGCCATGCGCATGCCCGAAACCACCACCTATGGTCAAACTGCCGAAGAAGTGCGCCGTTTTGGCCTGCCGTGTGGCGGCTCGGTGCAGGTGGTGCTGGAGCCTTTGTCACCCCAATCGCAACTGCGCGAATTGCTGGTGTTGATCGAGCAACACCAGCGCGTGGAGCGGCGATTGGACATGGCCACCGGCATGGTGCGCATGGGCTCTGCCACCGAAGGCGACAAGCTGCAGTTTGACGGCCAAAGCCTGACCACCGTGCACGGCCCGCGCCTGCGTTTGCTCATCATCGGCGGCGGTCAGCTGTCGCGCTATCTGGCAGCCATGGCCGTGATGCTGGACTACCAGGTTACGGTGTGCGAGCCGCGTGTGGAATACCACGAGGGCTGGGAAGCCATGAGCGGTGTGACCTTGTCGAAAGAGATGCCCGATGACCTGGTGCTGGCCATGCAGTTGGACCACAACAGCGCCGTGGTGGCCGTGACGCACGATCCCAAACTGGACGACCTGGCGCTGATGGAGGCGCTGCGCACCCCCGCGTTTTATGTCGGCGCATTGGGCTCGCAACACAACAACGCACAACGCCGCAAGCGTTTGCTGGACTTTGATGTGAGCGAGGCCGAAGTGAGCCAATTGCACGGCCCCGTAGGGCTGAACATCGGCGCTTTGACACCCCCCGAAATCGCCATGAGCATCGTGGCCGAAATGACGGCCATGCGCCGGGGCACCGATTTGAGCCAGGCGCTCAGCAATTGGGAAGGCTCGAAGACGGTGTGTGGGCTGAGCGCCTGAGTCTTTTGTCAGTTAGCCTCTTGCCACACCACCCCTCAGGGTTTGCCCGGGTTTGAGCCCTGCGTGACAAGCCGGCAGCAGCGCTCGCTTTAACTTGTTGGTTTCACGGTGCAGGCGCAAGGCGTGGGTTTTGCGCGTTCTCAGGAGGGCTGCATCGGGCGTCACCACTGGAGACACGCATGGTTCGATTGAAAGTCAATGGCGAGGCCGTGTCGGTCGATGCCAAGCCGGAGACCCCTTTGCTCTGGGTCATCCGCGAAAAGCTCAACCTCACCGGCACCAAATTCGGCTGCGGCATTGCCCAATGCGGCGCCTGCACGGTGCACCTCAATGGCGCGCCGGTTCGCTCTTGCGCGCTGCCCCTGTCGGCAGCAGAAGGCAAAGACGTCACCACCGTGGAAGGCCTGATGAAAACGCCCACAGGCCAGGCACTGCAAGCCGGTTGGGTCAAGGCCCAAGCGCCGCAATGCGGCTACTGCCAGTCGGGTCAGCTCATGACCGCGGCCAAGGTGATCAGCGTGGTCAAGAAGAACCTCAGCCGCACCGAAATCCTGGAAGCCATGAGCGGCAACATTTGCCGCTGCGGCACCTACAACCAGATCGCCAGCGCGGTCTCGCACGCCCAGAAAACCCTCAAAGGAGGCAAGGCATGAAAACGATCAACACCTCCATGACACCGAGCGTGTCACGCCGCTCCTTCATCCTCGGCTCGGGCGGTCTGGCCTTGGGCTTGTCGTTTGGACTCACACAAACCGAATTGGCTTTGGCCCAGACACCCGGCGCGGGCAGTTTGGCCCCCAACAACTGGATCAACATCGGCCTCGATGGCGTGGTGACCCTGATGTCCCCTGGTGCCGAGATGGGCCAAGGCACCATGACCGCCATGCCCCTGCTTTTGGCCGAAGAGATGGACCTGGACTGGAGCAAAGTCCGTGTGGTACAGGCCCCCAGCGACCCCAAGCGTTTTGGCAACCCCCGCTTTGGTGGCGGCATGACCACCGGCGCATCGCGCACGGTGCAAGGCTATTACGAGCCGCTGCGCGTGGCCGGTGCCCAAGCCCGCTTGGTGATGGTGAACGCCGCGGCGCAGGCCATGAGCGTGCCCGCCTCCGAGCTGCGCACCGAAGCCAGCCGCGTCATCCACAGCAGCGGCCGCGCCATGACGTATGCCGACATCGCCAAAGTGGCGACGGTTCCGGCCGAGTTGCCCAAGGTTGACAAGAGCATGCTCAAGCCGATGGCGCAGTTCCGCTTGATCGGCAAGGACATTCCCCGCGTGGACGTGCCCGCCAAGTCGAGCGGCCAGGCCCTGTACGGCATTGACCAGCGAATGCCCGGCATGCTTTGGGCCAGCGTGCTGCGCGCGCCGGTGCAAGGCGAGGTGCCCACGAGCGTAGATGACACGGCCGCCCGAGCAGTGGCCGGTGTCAAGAACGTGGTGCGGCTGCCCTACGGCGTGGCCGTGGTGGCCGATTCGTTTTTCACGGCCAAGACCGCACGCGACCAGCTCAAGGTGGTTTGGAGCCGCAACTCCAAAGCCCGTGTGCTGTACACCGATCAAATGCGCGTGGAATACACCAAGCGCGCCGAAGACCTGACGGACAAAGGCGTGGCCTTCATCGCCCATGGCGACGCAGCGGCCAAATTGGCGGGGGCGACCAAAACCTTCAGTGCTTCTTTCATCAGTGAGATGGTCAGCCACATTTGCCTGGAGCCCATGAACTGCACAGCGCGTGTGGAAGGCGACAAGATCGAGGTCTGGGCACCGGCCCAATCGGCTTCGTTTGTGACCGGCACAGTGGCGCGCGCGGGCGGCTTCAAGCCGGAGAACATCAACGTGAACATCACCATGATGGGCGGCGGTTTTGGTCGTCGAATCGAAGCCGATTACGCAGCCGATGCGGCTTTGGTGGCCAAGGCCATGCCGGGAACGCCCATTCAGGTGATCTGGACCCGCGAAGACGACATGGTGCATGACAAATACCGGCCCATGACCGGTCAGCACCTGGTGGCCGGGGTGGATGCGCAAGGCAAGTTGGTGGGCCTCTTGCACCGCGTGGTGTCAGAGGGCATTTACTCACGCGTGGTACCACCGGCCTTCAAGGCCGCGGGCGGCAAGGATGCGCCCGTGATGGAAGGCGTCGAAATCACCTACGACATCCCGGACCACAGCGTGCAGTTCATGATCGAAGAGCGCGGCATTGATGCCGGCTTCTGGCGTGCGGTGGGCCCGGGCTACACCAAGTTCGCCATCGAGACCCTGATCGACGAAGTGGCGCGTGGCGTGAAAGCCGATCCACTGGCTTACCGCATGGACTTGCTGCAAAAGCACCCGCGCGGCCAAGCCGTGCTCAAGGCGGTGGGCGAGATGTCGCAGTGGGGCAAAGCCAAGCTGCCCAAGGGGCACGCACTGGGCCTGGCGTTTTCTGATGCCTGGAACACCTATTGCGGCATGGTGGTGCAGCTGTCCATCGAAAAGGGCCGCCCCAAGGTGCACAAGGTCTGGGCGGCAGTGGATTGCGGCCACGCATTGCAGCCACAAAACATCCAGGCGCAGATCGAAGGCTCGGTGATTTTTGGCTTGTCGGCCGCCTTGCACGAGCGCATGGACTTCAGGGCCGGTGAGCCCCTGCAAACCAACCTGAACACTTACCAAGTGCTGCGCGCCAACGAAACGCCCGAAGTGTTTGTGAAGGTCATGCCCACCGACAACCACCCCGGTGGCATTGGCGAAGTGGGCCTGCCCCCACTGGCCCCCGCCATGGCCAACGCGATCGCCACACTCAACGGCAAGCGCTTGCGAGCTTTGCCTTTCCCGATGGTGTGAGCCAGTCACCTGCGGGGCCAAGACGATCGGGCTTATCCGATCGCTTGGCCCTTTATGGCATACCGCACATCAAGCGCGGATCACGTCCACGATCAGCTTGACAGAAATCGCCAGCAAGCCCACTTGCACCCATTTGAAGAACCAGTCATCGGCGATCTTGCGTGTGAGGTAGGCGCCAGCGACAGTGCCCGCCAGGGCAAACGGGATCAACACCAAGGCGCCCATCAATTCGTTGGGGCCATAGGGTTGCAGCGTGTGATAAGGCCACAGTTTGGCCAAGTTGATGAAGGCAAAAAACAAGGTCGAGGTGCCCGCAAACACCAGCTTGGACAGTTGTTGCGGCAAGAGGTAAACCTGAAACGGTGGGCCCCCCGCATGCGAGATGAAGCTGGTAAAGCCGGACAAACTGCCCCACAGCATGCCTTGACGCCAACTGGGAGGTTTCGGTGCTTGCTCGGCATGGCGCTTGCGCCAGGCGTTGAGCACAAAGCCTACACCCAAGAGACCGATCATCATTTTCACGGCCGTGTCGGACACCAGTGATGCAGTCAGCCAACCTACCAGCACACCACCCACCCCAGCGGGTATGAGAATTTTCAGGTTGATGGCACTGAAGTTCTTGCGGTACAACCACAGCCCGACCATGTCAGAGATGATGTAAATGGGCAGCAGCATCACCACCGCTTTGACCGGAGACATGAACAGCGAAAGAATAGGCACAGACAGCATGCCCACGGTGGGCAAGCCGCCTTTGGACAGCCCCACCATGGCCGCTGCCAGGCCTGCCCAGATCAGGTAATTGGCATCGGCCATGTCACATCAGGCGCTGCACTGTGCGCAGACCTGATCGCACATGCGTACTCATAAATAGCCGCGCGCCCAGCCCAGGCCGCGCGAGGTGCCACCTGCCGAGGCATCGGCCGGGTTGTATTCGCAGCCGATCCAGCCGTCCCAGCCGCACTCGGCCGACACTTTGTCGATGACCTGAAAGATGTGCGTCCAGTTCACTTCGCCCGTGCCCGGCTCGTGGCGGTGGGGCACTTCGGCGATCTGGAAGTGCCCGACCCGGCCCGTGGGCAGGTACTGGGCAATCTTCGCGCTCAAATCGCCTTCGACGATCTGGCAGTGGAACAGGTCCATCTGCACCTTCACGTTGCTTGCGCCCATGGCCTGCACGATGCGGTGCGCGTGGTCTTGGCGGTTCAGGTGAAAGCCCGGCACGCTGCGGGTGTTGATGGGCTCGATCAGCACATCGCGCCCGGCTTTGGCAGCTTCGGCAGCGGCCCATTGCAGGTTGCTGATGAGCGTAGCGTCAGCCGCTTCAGGGCTGGCACCTTCGGCCCGCAAACCCACCATGGCGTGGATGCTTGGGCAGTTCAGGGACTCGGCATACACCAGAGCTTGCGCAAAGCCCGTGCGGAACTCGGCTTCGCGTCCGGGCACACTGGCCGTGCCCCGGCTGCCGCTCTCCCAAGCTTGGGTGATGCTGGCGCTGTCGGTGCCGCCGGGTGGTGCGTTGAAGAGCACCTGCTGCAAGCCGTTGGCCTGCAAGCGCGCTGCCAGCTCTTGCGCTGGGAAGGCGTACGGAAACAAATATTCCACGGCCTTGAAACCGTCTTTCGCCGCTGCTTCAAAGCGGTCTAAAAACGGCAGGTCAGGGTACATCATGGAGAGGTTCGCGGCAAAGCGTGGCATGAGAGTCTTTCAGAAAAAAGGCGTTTCACCTCAGGGTTTGTGACCCCGGACAGGATTCGAGTTCCATATGCCATGGGCATCACCACCTCGCGCCAAAAGTCTGACGCAAATCGTCCAAGGCGCTCGCGTTCAGCGGTGTCGTGTGGGATGACAGCAGCATGAGCCGCGCAGTTTCTTCCAGCTCTTCGAGCGTGGCCATGGCTGCAGCGGGTGTGTCGTGCCAAACATTGGGCCCCAGGCGGGACAGCATCACGGCGCGGATCGGTGCGGCCTGAGCCGCGTATTGGCGGATCAGCGTGGCCACCTCTTTGGCCGCGTCGGGGCTGCCGGGGCGGTGGTAACGCACCAGGGGCACATGGCCGACTTTCATCACAAAGTAAGGGGTGATGGGCGCCAGCAATTCAGGGCCAACGGCATTCAGGCTGAGCG
>JBIKRC010000320.1:0-3092 GCA_044349375.1 Limnohabitans sp. | reverse complement strand
AACTGCGCCTGCGCAACTGGAACCCCCTGCCCGCCAACCCGGCGAACATCGATGCGGTGGTGCTGACGCATGCGCACCTGGACCACAGCGGGTACTTGCCCTTGCTGGTGAAAAACGGTTTTCGGGGCCGAGTGCATGCCACCTCGGCCACTTGCGAACTGGCCAGCATCTTGCTGCCCGACAGCGGGCACATCCAGGAAGAAGACGCGTTTTTTGCCAACCGGCACGCTTTTTCCAAACATGCGCCGGCCCTGCCGCTTTACACCAAACAAGAGGCCATCCAAAGTCTCAAACAATTGCATGCGGAGCATCAAGGCCAGTGGTTCGAACCCATCCTTGGCTGGAAGGCCCGCTTTCAGCCTGCGGGCCACATCCTGGGCGCGTCCAGTTTGCTGCTGGATGTGGGTGGGCGGCGTATCCTGTTTTCGGGCGATCTGGGTCGCCCAGACGACCCACTGATGAACCCGCCCGAGCCGCCCCCTCAGGCCGACACGGTGCTGATCGAGTCGACCTATGGCGACCGCCAACACCCGAAGGAAAAAGTGTTTGAGGAACTCGGGCCGCTCCTGAAAAAACTGGCCGCACGTGGCGGCGTGGCCGTGGTGCCGGTGTTTGCCGTGGGACGGGCGCAGGCTGTGCTGCACACCATTGCCCAACTCAAGGCCGCAGGGGAGATTCCCAAGGGTTTGCCGATTTTTCTCGACAGTCCGATGGCCATCCATACCACGGCTCTGTTTGAGCGCCACCCCGGGGAACACCGCCTGAGCGCGCAGGAAGTGCACAACATGGACCATGTGGCCACCATGCTGGAGACCCCCGAGCAGTCCAAATCATTGGCGCGGCGACACGGCCCTATGGTGATTCTGGCGGCCAGTGGCATGGCCACGGGCGGGCGCGTCTTGCACCACCTGGCGCAATACGCAGGAGACCACCGCAACATGATCATCCTGACGGGTTATCAGGCCCCAGGCACACGCGGGGCGGCCTTGGCCAGTGGCCGCAACACCCTCCGCATCCATGCACAAGATGTGGCCGTGCGCGCCGAGGTGGCACAAATCGAATCGGCCTCGGCCCATGCCGATGCCAACCAACTGCTGAGTTGGCTGCACAAAATGCCCAGCGCACCCGGGCAGGTCTATGTGGTGCACGGCGAACGCGAGGCGTCGGACATGCTGCGCCAGCGCATCGAGCACGAGATCAAATGGCGTGCGCTGGTGCCCGAGCAGGGCTCGGTCTGGCCCCTTTGAGATCGCTCAGAGAAAACGGTCCAACAATTTGCGCGAGTGTTTGTCCATGGCCGCCAGGTCGCGGATCATGTACTGCACGCCATTGGCGTCGTTGATCAGCAGCACGGTGCCGGTCAGGCGGCGGATGTCTTCCTCGCCTTTGAGCATGAATTGCGTGGTGCCCCGATCGGTCTGCACCGTCCAAGTGCAAGGCGTGAGAAAACTGCTCACGGTGTCCAGGCGCAGGATTTGTGGCAAAAACTCTCGCTCGTCCACGGCCTCTCGCAGCGTGGCCTGCAGCTCAGGCGCAAGTGCCAACAGATTGAGCACCCACTGCAGCTCGTGGCCATCGGCGTCCATCACGGCCACGCCTTGGTCCGGGGCCGAGACCGGGTAAGCGCGCACAGCCGTCACCGGGCTGTGGCGCGTGCCATCGGCCAAGACCAGCACCCAAAGGCCAAAAGCATCGCGTTGCAAATCAAACGGGTTCATGCGTTCACCTTCTTGTCCTCGTCGCTGCCGCCGAGCACCGCCACCGCTTCGGCCTGGCGCTGCTGCGCTTCGTACAGACGCCAGTAAGCGCCCTGGGCCGCCATGAGCACGTCGTGCGTGCCCTCTTCGACCACCACCCCTTTGTCCATGACCACCAAACGGTCGGCCTTGCGCAAAGTGGACAAGCGGTGCGCAATCGCAATCGTCGTGCGCCCGCGCACCAGGTTGTCCAGCGCTTTTTGAATCTCTTTTTCGGTCTCGGTGTCCACGGCAGAGGTGGCCTCGTCCAGAATCAAAATGCGCGGGTTGATGAGCAAGGCCCGCGCAATCGAGATGCGCTGGCGCTCACCACCCGACAGGCCCTGCCCGCGCTCGCCCACCAGCGAGTCGTAGCCCTGGGGCATGCGCAAAATGAACTCGTGGGCATGCGCGGCGCGGGCTGCGGCCACGATCTCTTCGCGGGTGGCGTCAGGCTTGCCGTAGGCAATGTTGTCGGCAATGGTGCCGAAGAACAAAAACGGCTCTTGCAGCACCAAACCAATTTGACGGCGGTAGTCGGCCACCTTGAGCTGGCGGATGTCGGTGCCATCAAGTTCGATGGCCCCTTCGCTCAGGTCGTAAAAGCGGCAGATCAAATTGACCAGCGTGCTCTTGCCCGAGCCACTGTGGCCCACCAGACCGATCATCTGCCCGGGCTGGATGTCGAGGTTGAGCTGGCGGATCACGGCCCGGTTGCCATAGCGAAAGCCCGCATCGCGCAGCCTGATGTGGCCCTGCACATGGGCTGGCAAAGCCACGGGCTTGAGCGGCTCAGGAACGCTGGAGACATGGTCCAGAATGTCAAAAATTCGCTTGGCTCCTGCGGCTGCTTTTTGGGTGTTCGAGACGATGCGGCTCATGGCATCGAGGCGGCTGTAAAAGCGCCCGATGTAGGCCAAAAACGCGGTCAGCACACCGACGGTGATTTGGTCGTCCGACACCAGCCAGATGCCAAAACCCCAGACCACCAGCAAGCCGATTTCGGTCATGAGCGTCACCGTGGGCGAGAACAGCGACCAGACGCGGTTGAGCCGGTCGTTGACCTGCAGGTTGTGCGCGTTGGCGTCCTTGAAGCGCTGGGCCTCGCGGTCTTCTTGCGCAAAGGCTTTCACCACCCGGATGCCGGGAATCGTGTCGGTCAGCACATTGGTCACCTCGGCCCAGACGCGGTCGATCTTTTCAAAGCCGGTGCGCAGTCTTTCGCGCACCACATGGATCAGCCAGCCAATGAAGGGCAACGGCAACAAGGTCACCAGCGCCAACGTGGGGTTGATGTAAAACAAGATGACGGCCGTCATCAAAATCATCAGCACGTCGGTGGCAAAATCCAGCAGG
>JBIKRC010000319.1:0-3103 GCA_044349375.1 Limnohabitans sp. | reverse complement strand
ACCGGCCGTCGCCCACGTACACGCCTACATGCGAGTGGCGTGCGCCCAGGGTGTTGAAAAACACCAGATCGCCCGGCTGCACGTTGGTGGTGTCGATGGGGCGGGACATGCGGCCCAAGTCGGCCGCTGAACCCTTCACCCGCAAGCCCCCTCCTTCGCGCAGCACATGGGCCACCAGGCCCGAGCAGTCAAAACCCGTGGCCGGGCCACGCCCGCCCCAGGCATAGGGCGTGTCCAGCAAGGACAGCGCCACCATGGCCACATCGTTGCGCAAGGTGTTGTAGGGGCCAGAAGGCCGTGGACGCGAGGCTGCAGGGTTGGCCGGCTCTGAGTTATCGGGCGCCGTGCGGCGAGCTGGGGGCGATGCGCAGCCCGCCAGCAGAACGGCGGCACCCCAACCCAGACCTGTGAGCAAGCCCATGCGACGCTTTGGGTCATGCGCTGCACGCGGCGGGCAGGGCGCAGCCAGCGTTTGAAATAAAGAGGTGCCAAGCTTGTTCATGCCAATTGCCGCATCAGATTGGCCAGTTCCACCGCAGACTTCACTTCCATCTTGTCGAACACCCGGGCCCGGTGCACCTCCACTGTGCGCACGCTGATGTCGAGCTGGTCGGCGATCAGTTTGTTGGGCAAGCCCTCGACCACAAGGTACATGACGTCGCGCTCACGCTCGGTCAGCTCCAGCAGGCGCGATTGCAGGCGCTGCTGGGTTTGTCGAGCCGCCAAACGCTCTTGCGACAAGGCCAAGGCCTGCTCCACCCGGTCGACCAGGGCGTTGTCCGAAAAAGGTTTTTCGCAAAAATCAAAGGCCCCGCGTTTGACGCTGTCCACCGCCGTGGGCACATCGGCGTGGCCCGTCAAAAAAATCACCGGCCAGGCCTGCGCCATGCCTTTGACCAACAGCTGCTCGAACAAGGCCAGGCCGCTCATGCCGGGCATGCGCACGTCCAGCAAGATGCAAGCCGATTGCTGCAACCTGGCCGGGTTCGGTTGCCAAGCGCCATCGGTGTGGGGGTTGGCGCGGGTACCTTGCAGCATGGCCAAGAAAGCCTCGGCGCTTTCAAAAGACTCACTGAACAAGCGCCTTGTGCGCAGCAGCCAGGCCATGCCTTCGCGCACGCTGGCGTCGTCATCCACAATGAAAACGGTGGGCGTGTCGGTGAAGTTCATGCGGCGATCTTATCCAATAGCACAGCGGGCAAGGTGAAGCGAAAGACCGTACCCCGGGGGACCAAGGGCTCGAAACTGAGGTGTCCGCCGTGTTGCTCGACCACGGTGCGGCACAGGCTCAGGCCCAAGCCCATGCCTTCTGCTTTGGTGGTGAAAAAGGGGGTGAACAGCTGACGCTCCACGTCGTCGGCAATGCCCACGCCCACATCGCTGACCGAGAATTCCACCCAGCCGTGCTCTGAGTTTGAAGCTGCACGCCGCACCTGCAGCACCAGCACCCGCGCCATGCTGCCGGGCTGGTCCATCGCCTGCATGCCGTTGCGTGCCAGGTTCAGCAACACCTGCTCCACCATGGTGCGGTCGCACAGGACCGGGGGCAGCTTGGGCTCGATGCGGGTGTGCACCTTGACTTGCAGTTTGCGCGCTTGCAGGTTGACCAGCGGCGCAATGGCGTCGAGCAAGGCCTCAGGTGCCACCGCTTCACGCGCCTGGTCGCGGCGGCGCACAAAGTCGTGCACGCTGTTGATGACCTTGCCCGCCCGTCCGGCTTGCTCGGCAATGCGGCGCAAGGCCATGTGCACGTCGTCCAAGGTTTGCGGCGCAGCGTTGGGGTCTTTCAGCAGGTTGAGGGAGCCATTGGCATAGCTGGCGATGGCGGCCAGTGGTTGGTTCAGCTCGTGGCTGAGCAAGGAGGCCATCTCGCCCACGGTGGCCAGTCGGGCAGTGGCTTGCAGGCGTTCTTGGCTGGCCCGCGAGAGTTCTTCGATGCGCCGTTGTTCGCTGATGTCGATCACCGCGCCCATCCAGCCGGTTTGCTGGCCTTGCACGCTGATCAGGGGCGCTTCGATGATCAGCACCTCAAAGCGCGTGCCATCGGCCCGCATGAAGACCGACTCGAAGCCTTCGCGCGGTGGGGCGTTGCCCGCCAGCCGAACGGCATGGCGCTCCTTGTATTCGTCCACCATTTCGGGGGGCCAATACGGCATGGGGGCCAGCTGGCCGGTCAGTTGTTCGGCCGCCAGCCCCACCATTTGGCAAAAGGCCGGGTTCACGTAGGTGATGCGCCCTTCCAGGTCGCGCGCACGCAGGCCGGTCACCAGAGAGTCCTCCATGGCCTTGCGAAAGGCCAGCGCCTCGGCCAGATCGTTTTCGGCTTTCAGGCGTCGGCGCGAATCCTTGGCCAGCAAGACCATCACCGTGACCAGGGCGATCGACATGGCGGTCACCAGCGCCGTGAGCACATTGGGAAACAGGTCGGGCTCGCCCCGGCGGCCATCCAAGCGTAAGACCAGGGTGTTGCCTGGCAAGTCCACCAGTTGTTGGGCTGTGAATATGCGCAAGCCCCGGATTTGGTTGCCCGCAATGGCTAGGCGCGTGCCATCGGGCTCGGTGAAGGAAATTTCGTTGCGGCGGCCATAGCCCACACCCAGCCGCGCATTGATGATTTCTTGCAGACCATAGGTCAAGACGGTGAAGCCCACCAGCAAGCCGCCTTGGGTGTTGGGCAAGCACATGTCCATGACCTCTATGCCCAAACCGTCTGTTTGAGGCAGGAAATAAGAGCGGGAATAACTGGGGCCGCTGCTGCGCTTGGCCTGTAAGCAAGCTTGTTGGGTATCACTCAGGGTTTCGGCGCGGCGCACGCGTTCAAACACCGGACTGCGCAGGGGGGAGTCGGCTGATTGGTTCAGGTTCAGCGCTGGATCGCGCCATTCGATGCGCAGCATGTCGCGGTTTTCGCGCAAGAGCGCTTGCGCCTCCAGGGTCCAGAAGGCTTCTGATGGGTGGCTCGATTGCAGACCCTGCAGCGCCTGCACATGGCGCGACAGTTGGGTGCGCAAGTCACTGACCGCGTTGGCGGTGTCGCGCTCCAGTTCGGCTTGCAACTGGCTGGCTTCATAGCGTCCGGCCAGCCACACCAGGGTCACCAGCA
>JBIKRC010000032.1:0-11794 GCA_044349375.1 Limnohabitans sp. | reverse complement strand
CACGGTATCGGCGGGCAGGGCGCGGGCGGTCAAGCGCTTGACGATTTGCGGGTAGGCCAGCACGCGGGCCAGCTCTTCACGCATGGCGGCGGTGGCGATCCACCCGCTGGTGCCCGTCTCGACACTGGTGCGCAAGGCTGCTGCCTTGGGTTCGTCAAACACCCAAAGGTCGAGCACGATGTTGGTGTCAAGCACACAGCGAGCTGGGGCTTGCGCGTTCATGGCGCAGGCGTTTCGTCAGCCCCCGGTATGTCGGCGCTGGGGGTTGCATTGCGCTTCAAGCTGCCCTTGATCATGTCAAAGCGGAACAAGCGGCATTCGATGGGGCCGTTCCACATGGGCACGCGGCGCGTTTCTTTCAGGCGCATTTTGCTGGGCAGCTTCAGGTCGGGCGTGAGCATCCAGGCGCTCCAGCCGCTGTAGTTTTTCTTCCAGTGGCTGGCCAGTTGGGCAAAAAAGTCACCGCCGTCGTCCGTCTGGGCGGTTTCGCGGTGGTGGCTTTGGTCGGCTGCACGAGCGCTTGATCGTGCTTCGGATAAGGCACCAGGTTGGAAGCTGTCACGCCCACGCCCCGCGACACCGGCCGCCGCAATGCGCTCGCCATAAGGCGGGTTGAGCAGCATCACGCCGGGCGTCTCACTGGGCGGCATGCGTTGCAGGGCGTCGCCACCCCGGAACTCGATCACACCGGACACGCCCGCGCGTTCGGCGTTGCGCTCCGAAAAGTCCACCATTCGAAAAGCCACATCGCTGCCAAAAATCGGCGCAGTGGGTTCGTGCTCCAGGTCTCGGGCTTCTTCGATCAGGCCTTGCCAAACGTGGTTCTGGAAGGGCAGCAATTTCTCAAAACCAAAGCGCCGCTGCAAACCAGGGGCAATGCCGCAAGCGATTTGCGCCGCTTCGATCGGGATGGTGCCGCTGCCGCAGCAGGGGTCGTACAGGGGCGTTGTACCGTCCCAGCCACTGGCGGCGATCATGGCCGCGGCCAGGGTTTCCTTCAAAGGTGCGTCGCCTTTGTCGGTGCGCCAACCGCGCTTGAACAAGGGCTCGCCCGAGGTGTCGATGTACAGCGTGAGCGTTTCGGGCGTGACGTGGGCGTAAATGCGCACGTCGGGCCAGGTGGTGTCCACGTTGGGGCGCTCACCGCGCTTGGCGCGAAAACGATCGGCCACCGCGTCTTTGATCTTGAGGGCCGCAAAGTTCAGGCTGGTCAGTGGGCTGTGCTGCGCCGTGATGTCGATTTTGAAAGTCTGCTTGGGCGTGAACCAGATTTCCCAGGCCACTTCGCTGGCGGCGTTGTAAAGGTCGTTTTCGTTGCGGTAATCGGTGACCGACAGCTGCACCAGCACGCGCTGGGTCAGACGGCTGTGCAGGTTGATGCGCATCGCATCGCGCCACGAGGCGCGGGCCATCACGCCGCCGCGGCCCGTCATCAGGTCTTGGCCCGTGAGGCCCGTGATGGCGTGCACCTCGTCGGCCAAAAAGCCTTCAACGCCAGCGGCGCAGGGCATGAACAGGTTCAATGAATTCACTCAAATACTTTCACAGGGTTTTGCGCAGGTTCGCAGGCGCGATCTTCAGGGCTTCGCGGTACTTGGCCACCGTGCGGCGCGCGCAGTCGATGCCTTGCTCTTTCAGCATCTCGGATATCTGGTTGTCAGACAGCGGTTTGGCGGGCTTTTCGGCCGCTACAAATTGCTTGATCAGGGCGCGCACCGCCGTGCTCGACGCCGCACTGCCACTGTCGGTGCCCAGGCCCGAGCCGAAGAAATACTTCAGCTCAAACGTGCCTTGCGGTGTGGACATGTATTTGGCCGTGGTCACGCGGCTGATGGTGGACTCGTGCATGCCCAGCTCGTCGGCAATCTCGCGCAGCACCAGCGGGCGCATGGCCAGAGCGCCGTGAGTGAAAAAGTTTTTCTGCCGCTCTACGATGGCCGTCGACACGCGCAAGATGGTGTCAAAGCGCTGCTGGATGTTCTTGATGAACCAGCGCGCTTCTTGCAGGCGCTGCTGCAAACCCGCATGGTTGTCGCCTTTGCCGCCGCGCAAGGCGTTTGCATAGATGTCATGTACACGCAGCTTGGGCATCACATCGGGGTTGAGCTGGATGCGGAACCTGGGTGTCGCCGTCTTGCTGGTGTTGATGACCAGCACATCGGGGATGATGATGTTTTGTTCGGCCTGCACAAAGGGGCGGCCGGGTTTGGGCTCGAGCCGTGCGATGAAGGGAATGGCGGCCTTGACCACAGCTTCGTCCAGGCCGCAGGCCACCGCCAGGCGCTTGAAGTCGCGCTTGGCCAGCATCTCCAGCGGCTGGGCGCAGATGGCCAGTGCCGCTTGGGCCACTGCATCTTCGGGCTCGTCTTTCAGCCAGGCCTTGATCTGGATGCGCAGGCACTCGGCCAGGTCGCGTGCGCCCACGCCCACGGGTTCGAGCGATTGCAGCAAGCCCAGCGCGACGGTGAAGCGGTGCACCAGCTCGTCGATTTGCTCATAGTCGTCGCTGCCCGCCAAGCTGGCCGCCAGCTCGGGCAGGGTGTCGGTCAGGTAACCATCTTCGTTGAGCGATTCGATCAAAAAGCGCAGCGCGGCGCGGTCCACTTCTGACAGGCGCAGCGACAGAGCCTGGCGGTGCAAAAGGTCGGTGAGCGAGCCACTGCTGCGGGCCAGGTCGATGGCGTCGGCGGTCTCTTCGCCGTTGTTCTGACGCGGTGTGGCGTCGCCGCCCCACTCGCTGTCGTCGGGGCGCATGTCCACGCTGCCGTCGCCGTCCCAACTTTCGGCCACGTCGGTCACGGCTTCGTCGCGGGTTTCGCTGGGGCTGTCGTCGCTGCTGCTCGACGTGCTGGCGCTTTCACTCACCCGGTCACCCAGGCTGACGTGGGTGTCGGCCTGGTCCAGACCAAAGGCTTCGGCGGGCGCTTCTTCTTCGGCGCGCTCCAAAAAGGGGTTGTCGTCCAGCATCTGGTCGACCTCTTGCGACAGCTCCAGGGTGGACAGTTGCAGCAGGCGAATCGATTGTTGCAACTGGGGCGTGAGCGCCAGGTGCTGGGACATGCGCAGCGACAGACCGGGTCTCATGGCTGCACTTTCATGGCGTGGACGCGTGTTGTCTTCATCACATTCGGAAGTGTTCGCCCAGGTACACCCGGCGCACATCAGCATTGGCCACGATCTCGTCGGGCGTGCCTTGGGCCAGTACGCGGCCTTCGCTGATGATGTAAGCGTGGTCGCAAATGCCCAGTGTTTCGCGCACGTTGTGGTCGGTGATCAGCACGCCAATGCCGCGTTGCTTGAGGAAGGCGATGATGCGCTGGATCTCGATCACGGCGATCGGGTCAATGCCGGCAAAGGGCTCGTCCAGCAAGATGAAGCGCGGATCGGTGGCCAGCGCTCGGGCAATCTCCACGCGGCGGCGCTCCCCGCCTGAAAGGGCCACGGCGGGGGAGTCGCGCAGGTGGTCTACGCGCAAATCAGCCAACAGTTCGCCCAGGCGTTTTTCCACGTCGGCACTGCTCAGGGCGTGGCCTTGTGCATCGGTTTGCAGTTCCAAAATGGCGCGCACGTTGTCGGCCACAGACAGTTTGCGAAAGATGGAGGCTTCTTGCGGCAAATAAGACAAGCCCATGCGTGAGCGCTTGTGGATGGGCATGCGGGTGACGTCTTCGCCGTCAATCAGGATCTGCCCGCCATCGGCTCGCACCAGGCCCACGATCATGTAAAACGAAGTGGTTTTGCCCGCGCCGTTGGGGCCTAACAAACCCACCACTTCACCCTTGTCCACTTGAACCGACACGTCGTGAACCACTTTTCGGCTGCCGTAAGCTTTCTTCAGCTGGCGCGCTTGCAAGCGACTGTCGGAGGCAACGGCAGTGCTCATGGTTTTTGCGCGGGGACAGGACCGGGGCTGGCGCGCGGGGTGTTTCGGGGCGTCAGGATGGCGCGCACGCGTTGCCCGGGGCCGCTGGTGGCTTGGCCGTCGACGGTCATGACTTCAGTGGTGTTGTTGAACACAATGGTGTGGCCATTGAGCTGGTCGGCCACCTGATTGCCACGCAAGATGCGCACTTCGGCTCGTTGGTTCAGGGTGACGACATCGGCCTGGTTGTCGTAAGTGACCTGTTCGGCCTCGCCCTCGGTGAATTCGTTCACGCCTTCGCGCTTTTGCCTGAAAAACACCCGCTCGGAGGGGGCGGCCCACAAACGTGCCACCTGCCGGCCTTGGGCGTCTTGCTGCACCTCCATGCGGGCGGCGCGCAAGACCAGTGTGCCCTTGGTCGCCAGCACCTTGCCGGTGAACTGGGTCAACTGGCGCGCCTGGTCATGGCGCATGCTGTCGGCTTCGATTTGCATGGGCTGATCGCGGTCGGCTTTTTCAGCATGGCCGGGCAGGGCCAGCAAGCTGGCGCACAGGGCCAACAGGCGCCAAAAGCTCAAGCGAAGTGAGGAAGGTGTTTTGAGGGGCATGAATCTTGCTGTTAACTTAGTCCATTGTAGGTGCAAGCGCCCCGCCTCACGCCCGCAGCCGGGCAAAAAATCAAAGGGCGGGCACAAAAAAAGCCCGCGCGTGTCTGCGGCGGGCTTTGGCTGTGTTTGACGCGGTGGGCATCCGGGCGGGATGCCTGGGGCTCAGCGGTTCTGGCGGCTTTGGGCAATCAGCGCGTCGGCCACTTGCAGGGCGCGCGGCATGCTGCCTGCCAGGGTGCCGTCGATGTAGAAGCGGCCCGCCACGCCCAGCGAAGGCACGCCCTCGATCTTGAAGTCGTTTTGCAGCTGCACGGCCCGCTTGGCCTTGGTGGCCACGCCAAAGGACTTGTAGGCCTGCTCGAATTTGGTTTTGTCGATGCCTTGCTTTTCGGCCCAGGCCAGCACAGCCGCATCGGAGTTGAGCATCAACTTTTCGCCATGGATGGCGGTGAACACGCGGATGTGCATTTTCTCGACCAGGTTCATGGCTTCGAGCGTGTAATAAAGGCGCTGCTGGGGCACAAAGTCATCCCGGAAGGCCACGGGCACGCGGCGCACCACCACATCTTTCGGGGCGTTTTTGGCCCATTGCTCGAACGCAGGTTCGAACTGATTGCAGTGGGGGCAGCTGTACCAGAAGAACTCCAGCACTTCAATCTTGCCGGTTCCCGCCTCGGTCGCCACGGGGCGTTCGAGTGTGATGTAGTCCTTGCCTGAGCGAAAAGCTTGTTGGGCCCAGGCCGATGTATGGCCCAGCCATGCGGTGACGGACAGCATGGCAGTTGTAAAAAGGCGTCGTTTCATTTGAACTCCTGTAGTCGGTGCACCCCGGGGTGCGAAGTGGGTGGTTCAGCGTTGCATGCGAACCAAGGTGTTGTCGATGCCATTGCTTTCGAGCTGGGCGCGAACGCGTTCAGCGGCGTTTTTGTCACTGAAAGGCCCCAAGCGTACGCGGTAAACCACTCGTCCGGCTTGATCCCGCTCAGAAACCTTGGCGTCCAGTCCCAATAGCGCGAGCTTGGCTTTTTGGGCATCCGCGTCAGCACCCGTGCGGTACGCGCCGACCTGCACCACGTAGTCAAACGGGTCGCTGGCATCGGCGGGGGCCGCAGGCGTGGCAGGCGTGTTCAGTCCCGATTTGGCTTTGGCCAACTCGCCCAAGGGGTCTGCCGTCACGGCGGGTCGGGGGTTAGCAGGGGCTTTGTCGGGGGTTTTGTCTGCAGTTTGGGGTGTTGTTGCTGCACTGACATCCGGTGGCGCGGGAGGTTCGGCGGGCGCCTTGGGTTGCAAAACGCTGTTGGGGTTCCAGTCCTTGTTCTTTTCGTTTTCCTGCACGTCTTGGGCGGTCGAGCGGGGCTGGTTCTTGTTGGAAAAAGGCGTGGGCACCTTGGTCACATAAATGGCCACGGCCAAGGCCACGCCCAGGCCCAGCACCAGGCCGAAGATGAAGCCCAGAAAAGTACCGCCGCGTTGGCTGTGCATGTTCATGACAGATCCGTTCACATTTTTTGCGGGGCCGACACGCCCAGCACTTTGAGGCCGTTGCGCAGCACCTGCGCGGTGGCAGCGACCAAGGCCAGCCGCGCTTGTTTGATCGCTTCGTCGTCCACCAGAATGCGCTCGGCGTCGTAGTAACTGTGGTACTGCGAGGCCAGGTCGCGCAAATAGAAGGTCACGTCATGCGGCGCAAAGTCGTTGGCGGCTGAAGTCAGCATCTCGGGGTACTTGGCCAGGGCCAGCATCAGCGCATGGGCCTGTGGGCTTTGCAGCGGCGACAAGTCGGCCTGTGTCAGTGTGGCTTTGTCTCCTCCCCAGGCCGCCAGCACCGAGCAGATGCGGGCGTGGGCGTATTGCACGTAGTACACCGGGTTGTCGTTGTTTTGCGCCAGCGCCAAATCGATGTCGAAGATGTACTCGGTGTCGGGCTTGCGCGACAGCAGGAAAAAACGCACCGCATCTTTGCTGGTCCACTCGATGAGGTCGCGCAGCGTGACATAGCTGCCCGCCCGCTTGGAGATTTTGACCTCTTCACCGCCGCGCATCACGCGCACCATGGTGTGCAGCACGTAGTCGGGATAGCCTTCGGGAATCCCGACATTGGCCGCTTGCAGACCTGCCCGCACACGGGCAATCGTGCCGTGGTGGTCGGTGCCCTGGATATTCACCACGCGCGAAAAGCCGCGCGCCCACTTGGCGATGTGATAAGCCACATCCGGCACAAAGTAGGTGTAGGTGCCGTCGCCCTTGCGCATGACGCGGTCTTTGTCGTCGCCGTAGTCGGTGGACTTGAGCCACAGGGCGCCGTCTTGTTCGTAGGTCTTTCCTGCTTCGTTGAGCTTTTGCACGGCGGCATCGACCTTGCCGCTGGTGTAGAGGCTCGACTCCAGGTAGTAGTTGTCAAAGCGAACGTCAAAAGCTTTGAGGTCCAAGTCTTGCTCGCGACGCAAATAGGCCACGGCGAATTCACGCATGCCGTCCAGGTCATTCACATCGCCGCTGGCCGTGCAGCTGCGGTCGTCAGACTGAACGGTTTTGCCTGCCAGAAAGTCGCCCGCGATGTCCTGGATGTAGTCGCCGTTGTAAAAGGCTTTGCTTTCGGGGTTCTCGGGGTCGGTGGGCCAGCTGGCATCGCCGGGCTTGACCCCCATGGCACGCATGTGCGTGCTCTTGGCCAGCGTGCCAATCTGTACACCGGCATCGTTGTAATAAAACTCGCGGTACACCTGTTGGCCTTGCGTGGCGAGCAGGTTGCAAATCGCGTCGCCCAAGGCGGCTTGGCGGCCGTGGCCCACATGCAGCGGGCCGGTGGGGTTGGCCGAGACGAACTCGACCAGCACCTTGTCTGGTTTTGCGGGTTGATCGCCAAAGCACTCTGCCGCTTGCAACACTTCGTGCACCACGGCCTGCTTGGCCGCGTCTTTGAGGCGGATGTTGATGAAGCCGGGCCCGGCGATCTCGATGGCGTCCACCCAGCGCTCGAATGCGGGGGTGGCCAGCAAGGCGCTGCGCAGGGTTTCGGACAGCTGCCGGGGGTTTTGCTTGAGGGCTTTGGCCAGCTGCATGCCGGCGGTGCAGGCCAGGTCGCCATGGGCGGCCACTTTGGGCGATTCAAAGGCCGCACGCGCGCCCGCGCCGGTTTGGAGTTTTTCAAGCTCGGCGGCCAGGGCCGTGAGCAAATGTTGTTTGGCAGAAAGCATAGGGGGCGATTTTACGGGGCTGGGACACGTCAGCGCTGCAGGGCAGGCGTCATGGGCGGTTTTATGTGCCGCCATTACAGTTGGTCACAACTGCTGTCGCCCAATGGTCACTGTGAAGCGTTAATTTGTGAACTGCACAAACCTGTGCAGTGTTTTTGTTCTTGGATCATTTTTTGGGAGTCCACTCATGCGTCACACCATTTCTATCGCGGCTTTGGGTTTTGCCTTGGTTTCTGGCATGGCTTTCGCCGCCGATCCTGCCAAGCCTGCAGCAGCCGCTGCGCCTGCCGCATCTGCCCCTGCAGCCGAAAAAACAGCTCAGCAAAGCAAAATGGCCACCTGCAACAAAGAGGCCGAAGGCAAAAAGGGCGATGAGCGCAAAGCATTCATGAAAGACTGCCTGAGTGCCGACAAACAGGAAAAGCAGCAAAACAAAATGAAGACTTGCAACGCCGAAGCCGCAGGCAAAAAAGGCGATGAGCGCAAGGCCTTCATGTCGGAGTGCTTGAAGAAGTAAAAGCAGGTCGAAAGTTTCTCGCCAAGTGTGATGCGCCCGCTCTCGCGGGCGCATTCGTTTTTGGGGTGGGCGATAACGACGGGCGATGGGACACAGACCGCACGCCCTTAACGACATGGTCCTTGGCGGTCTCTGTGCCCTCAGTCTTTGGCCACTTGCCAGTAACCTGGCTGTGCGTAATGGTGTTTCAAGTCATCGATCCACAGCCTCACACGCAGCGGCAAGTGCTTGCGCTGCGGAAATACCACGTAAATGCCATTGGGCGGGGCGGCAAAGTCTTCCAGCACGGCCACCAGCTGGCCCGAACGAATTTCGCTTTCTACTTCCCAGGTGCTGCGCCAGGCGATGCCGTAACCGGCCAGGCACCAGTCGTGCAGCACCTGCCCGTCCGAGCAGTCGAGCGGCCCACCCGGACGCAGGTGCACCACCTCGTGCCCACCATCCTTTGGGCTGCGAAAGGCCCAGCCCCGGGTTTGCGAGGCATCGCTCGACAAGGTCAAGCAATCGTGATGCAGCAAGTCCGAGGGTTGTGCGGGCGTGCCATGCCGCGCCAGATACCCCGGGCTGGCCACGCACAGGCGGCGGTTGTCGGCCATGCGCACGCTCACCAGAGAGCTGTCAGGCAGGTCGCCCACGCGCACCGCGCAGTCAAAACCTTCGGCCGCCAGGTCCACCACCCGGTCGCTCAGGTTCAGCGATATGGACACATCGGGGTGCCGTTCACGAAAGCGTGGCACCAAGGGGGCGACATGCCTGCGTCCGAAACCGGCTGGAGCCGTGATGCGCAAATGCCCGCTGGCTTTGACGCCGCCAGCCGACACACTGGCTTCGGCATTGGCCACATCGGAGATCAAGCGCTGGCAATCTTCCAAAAAAGCACTGCCTTCGTGCGTGAGCGTGATGCGCCGCGTGGTGCGCACCAGCAGCTTCACACCCAGGCTTTCTTCCAGAGCATCGAGCCTGCGGCCGATGATGGCCGGGGCCACGCCTTCAGCCCGTGCCGCAGCGGTCAGGCTGCCTTTGGTGGCCACCGCGACGAAGGTTTCGAAGGCTTTGAGCTTGTCCATGGGGCTCGATTATGCGGGTTCAAGGTTGTAATGCCAGCGTCTTGGCGGGTGATTGAGGTGCGAAAAGCGTGCTCAAAGGCTGTGCCAGCCCTTGGGCAGTCCCGCCTCGGGCGTCATGCCATACAGGGGCTCACCAGGCAGCCCGGCTTTGAGTGGCTCGCGGGCGGCCATGAGAAGGTTCAGATCGACCCCAGTGGACACACCCATCGCTTCGAACATGAACACCAAATCTTCGGTGACCACATTGCCCGAAGCCCCCGGCGCATAAGGGCAGCCACCCAAGCCGCCGAGCGAGCTGTCAAACGTACGCACCCCAGCCTCGTAAGCGGCCAAGGCATTGGCCAGCCCCAAGCCCCGGGTGTTGTGCAGGTGGGCGGCACCTGTGAGGGGGCCGACTTCTTGGAACATGCGTTTGAACAGTCGACTCACCTGCGCCGGGTTGCCCATGCCGGTGGTGTCCGACAGGCCGATTTCGTCCACGCCAGCCTCTGCCAGCCAATGGGCCAGGCGCAGCACATCGTCCTCGGGTACGGGGCCTTGCAAAGTGCAGCCAAAGGCGGTGGACATGCCGACCTCAACCGGCACGCCGGGCGCGATCTCGTCGCGCAGGCGCAAGACGGCCCGCACTTCTTCGACCATGGCTTCAGGTGTTTTGCGCACATTGGCCAGGGAATGGGCGGGGCTGGCCGACACCGGCAAGGTGAGCTTTTGTGCACCCGCAGCCAGAGCGGCCTGCGCGCCGCGCAAGTTGGGCACCAAGGCCATGATGCTTACGCCGCTGTGGCGCAGCGCGTGCTGAACCACCTGCGCGGCGTCGGCCATTTGCGGCAACAGTTGGGCGGGCACAAAGGAGGCGACTTCGATTTCGCGCAGACCGGTTGCGGCCAGCGCGTCGATCCAGCGCAGTTTGTCGGCGGTGGGCATGGTGACCTTGACCGACTGTAGGCCATCGCGAGGTCCGACTTCGCTGATCAGAATCTCCGGGGTGTGAGGGCGTGTCATGCCTGAATTAAACCGCAGCGCACTTGCGCCTGTCGGTTGTGTGGCCTGGACCAGTTGTGTGGGTCGCTGGGCGTGCACCCCAAATTCCCAGTCTGCATTCGTGCTAAAAAAGTCATGGGTCTATGAAGATCCGGCGGGTTTATCAGCGTCTAAATTTAGAATAGAGTATTTGATTGCATGGCCCACATCGCAACTTGTTTGCTTTGAGCAGAGGCCAAACCCCATTTTTTTGACTTGACCCCAGAGGTTTTCATGACTGCACGCACCGCGATTCACAACCTGCAAGTGGCCAACCCACTGCTGAGTTTTATCAACGACCAGATGCTGCCCGCCACGGGCGTGGACCCAGCCAAGTTCTGGCAAGGCTTCAACGACATCGTGGCCGATTTGGCCCCGAAAAACATCGCCTTGCTGGCCGAGCGTGACCGCATCCAAACCGCGATGGACGCGTGGCACACCGCTAACCCCGGCCCGTTCAGCGAAGGCAAGGCCATGAAGGCCTACCGCAAATACCTGAGTCAAATTGGCTACCTGGTGCCCGAACCCAAAAACGCCCAAGCCACCACCGCCAACGTGGACGCCGAGCTGGCCAAGCTGGCCGGCCCGCAGCTGGTCGTGCCGATCTTGAACGCCCGTTACGCCTTGAATGCGGCCAACGCCCGTTGGGGTTCTTTGTACGACGCGCTTTACGGCACCGACTCGATCAGCGAAGCCGACGGTTGCGAAAAAGGCACGGGTTACAACCCCAAGCGCGGCGCCAAAGTCATCGACTACTGCCGCAACGTGCTCGACCGCACGGCACCCCTTAAGACCGGCTCGCATGTGGGCAGCAAGGGCTACGCCGTGAAAGCGGGCAAGCTGGTGGTGACCCTGGCCAATGGCAAGAGCTCTTCACTGCAGCATGCCAAGCAATTCGTGGGCTACACAGGCGATGCCAAGGCCCCCGCCTCCGTGCTGTTTGTGCACAACGGCATCCACCTCGACTTGCAAATCAACAAGACCACGCCGATTGGCAAGACCGACCCGGCTGGCGTGTCCGACCTGATCGCTGAAAGCGCTTTGTCCACCATCCTCGACCTGGAAGACTCGGTGGCCGCAGTGGACGCCGACGACAAAGTGCTGGCCTATGCCAACTGGCTGGGCATCTTGCAAGGCACCCTGAGCGAAGAAGTGCAAAAGGGCGGCAAGACTTTTACCCGCGCCATGAACGGCGACCGCGAGTACACCAAGCCTGCTGGCAAAGGCACCGTCAAGTTGCACGGCCGCTCGCTCATGTTTGTGCGCAACGTCGGTCACTTGATGACCAACCCTGCCATCCTCTACAAAGGGGCTGACGGCAAAAACCACGAGATCCCTGAAGGCATCCTGGACGCGATGATCACCGTGACCTGCGCACTGGTTGACCTGCAAAAGAAGGCCTCGCACCCCCTGCGCAACAGCCGCACCGGCAGCGTTTACATCGTCAAGCCCAAGATGCACGGCCCCGCCGAAGTGGCGTTTGCCGACGAGCTGTTTGGCCGCGTCGAAAAAGTCATCGGCAT
>JBIKRC010000351.1:0-2773 GCA_044349375.1 Limnohabitans sp. | reverse complement strand
CCACCAGGGCGCCCAGCAGGCCGTCGAGCGCCTCGTCGCTTTGCAGGGCGCGCAGGTTCTTGGTGTTGGGGCTTGAGATGTTCACCGTCACGTAGTCGGCATGCGGGTAGACGCCTGCCAGCGCGATTAAATAATCGTCCGTGGCGTTTTCGATCGGGGTGGCGGCGTTCTTGCCGATGTTCAGGCCCAGCAGGCGACCTTGCTGGCGGAACTTGGAGCGCTTGACGTTGGCGATGAAGGCATCGAGCCCGTCGTTGTTGAAACCCAAGCGGTTGATCAACGCATTGGCCTCGGGCAGGCGGAACATGCGGGGTTTGGGGTTGCCGGGTTGCGCTTTGGGCGTGACGGTGCCGACTTCGACAAAGCCAAAGCCCATCGCGCCCAGACCGTCGATGCAGCGGGCGTTTTTGTCCAGACCTGCGGCCATGCCGACACGGTTGGGGAAATGCAGACCTGCCAGCGTGATGGGTTGCGCCACAAAGGGCTGGCGGTAAGCGCAGTCGAGCGGGGTGTTTTGGGTACGGGCCAAGCCTTCGATGGTCAGGTCGTGGGCCGCCTCGGGGTCCATTTTGAACAAAAAGGGGCGGGCGAAGGCGTAGGGGATCAGGGACATTGGATAATTCCGGGCTGGTGCAGGGGATGTTGGTATCGGTTACTCCGATTGTCGCAAACCCTGGCCCGCCTTTTTGCCTGATCAACCGAGCCCCTTTCATGACCCAAGACGAACTCAAAGCCCTGGTGGGCCAAGCCGCACTGAAATACGTTGTTCCCGGCGAAATCGTTGGCGTGGGCACGGGCTCCACGGTGAACAAATTCATCGATGCCCTGGCGACGATGAAAGACCAAATCAAAGGCGCGGTCTCCAGCTCCGAGGCTTCCACCGTGCGCCTCAAGGCCTTGGGTATTCCGGTGTTCGACAGCAACGAGGTCGAGAGCCTGTCGGTCTACATCGACGGTGCGGACGAAATCGACCACCAAGGCCACATGGTCAAGGGCGGCGGTGCCGCACTCACCCGCGAAAAAATTGTGGCGGCACAGTCCAAGCAGTTTGTCTGCATCGCTGACGAGAGCAAGCTGGTCGATGCTTTGGGTGCGTTCCCTTTGCCGGTAGAAGTCATCCCCATGGCCACGGCCCGTGTCATGCGCCAGTTTGTGGCGATGGGCGGCATGGCCGCTGTGCGCCTGAAAGACGGCCAGCCGCTCGTGACCGACAACGGCCAGAACATCGTTGATGTGAAGGGTTTGACGATCACCGACCCGGTGGCGTTTGAAACCGAAGTCAGCCAGTGGCCTGGCGTGGTCACGGTCGGTGTGTTCGCGCTGCAAAAAGCGCAGGTGTGCTTGCTGGGTACTGCTCAAGGCGTGAAGACGCTGGCGTTCTGACGCGAGGTTTTACAGCCTCAAGCCCGGCGCAGCAACAGGCGCAAATCGGATCCGATGCGGTCCACCGCATGAAAGGCCAGTTGGACCGCACCACGCAACTCGGTGAGCGCAGGCAAATTAGCCAGACCCTGGCCTGGGCCTAGCAGTTGCGGGGCCAGGTAAACCAGAAATTCGTCCACCAGCCCTTCGCGGATGAACGAGCCGTTGAGCTTGTGCCCGGCTTCCACATGCAGCTCGTTGATCTCGCGACGGGCCAGGTCGCGCAACATCGCCGCCAGATCGACCTTGCCACCGGGGCCGGGGCAGTCGATCACGGTCACGCCGCGTGCCGTCAGCGCGGCGCGTTTGTCCGAGTGTTCTGTGGTGGCGGTGTAAATCCAGATTTGCCGGGCCTGATCGCCGGTTCCTTGCGTGTCCAGCAGTTGGGCGTTCAGGGGCATGTCCAGGCGGCTGTCCACTACCACCAAGTGCGGCTGGCGCGGGGTGTCCAAGCCGCGCACGTTCAGCTGAGGGTCGTCTTCAAGGACGGTGCCGATGCCGGTCAGGATGGCGCAGGCGCGGGCGCGCCAGGCATGGCCGTCGGTGCGGGCTTCGGGGCCGGTGATCCACTGGCTTTGGCCGTTTTGCAAGGCGGTTTGTCCGTCCAAAGAGGCGGCCACCTTCATGCGCACCCAGGGCAGGCCCCTTTCCATGCGGCAGAAAAAGCCGATGTTCAGCTCACGCGCCTGCACTGCGATGTCGCTTTGAACTGACATGGTTTCGGTCTTCACCCCCGAAGCCGCCAGCCGCGCCATGCCTTGGCCCGCCACTTGGGGGTTGGGATCGGTCAGGGCCGCGACCACGCGGGCGATGCCAGCGGCCGCCAGCGCGTCGCAGCAAGGGCCTGTGCGGCCGTGGTGGGCGCAGGGCTCCAGCGTCACCCAAGCGGTGGCACCTTGGACGCTGTGCCCGCGTGCGGCGGCATCGCGCAGTGCCATGATTTCGGCATGCGGGCCGCCTGCGCGTTGGGTGTGGCCTTGGCCCAGCACCGTGCCGTCCGCGGCAATGATCACACAACCCACACGCGGGTTGGGGGAGGTCAGCCACAGGGCCTGGCGGGCCAGGTTCAGGGCCAAGTTCATGGCTTGGGGTGTCGGGTTCGAAAGGGTCACGGCGAGAGACGGGTGCAGCAAATCATGGCAAGGATACGCCAAGCCAAGCGGGCACCGCATCGCGGCTGCTGTGCAGGGTGAGTTCGCCCATGCGCGGCTGGGCCTGTCCGAGCGAGTTCCCGCCAAAGCCTCCACCCGTAGCCCCTAACGCCGGTCCGACGGTGGGCCACTGCACGCGCACCTGCAGGTCCTCCAAGGCCAGCCCGGGGCGCGTTTGCACCTGGCTTTGCATTCTGTAG
>JBIKRC010000318.1:0-3128 GCA_044349375.1 Limnohabitans sp. | reverse complement strand
AGCAGCACAAAGCCCACCGAGGCCACCACCGCCCAACCCGAACGCGCACCGGCATACAGCATCAGGGCCGAACGTGAAAACGAGGTGCTGGTGGCAAAGCTGCCCGAAAAAGCCGAGGCCAGCTTGGCCAGCCCTTGGCTGAAAAGCTCGGTGCTGTCATCCCAGCGCTTGCCGTCGCGGCGGCATTCGATGCGGGCACTGGACGCCGTCTCCAAAAAGCTCACCAGCGCAATCACCAAGGCAGGCACCCACAACTGGTTGAGCCTGTCCAGCCCAGGCCACTCTGGCCAATAAAAATCCGGCAGACCCGAGGGCAACAAACCCACCACCGCGCCGTGCTCCTGGTAATCGGTGGCATAGGCCACGGCCGAGGCCACGCCCATCACGATCATGATGCCGGGCCAACGCGGCTTGAAGTGGCGCAACAGGAGCAAGATGGCCAGACTGCCCAACCCAAACCACGCCGGCCAGCCGCTGAGCCACACTGGCCAGCTTTGCACATCCCAGCTCCAGACTTTGACGCCCAGCAATCCGGGCACTTGCGAGGCCATGATGAGCAAAGACGCGGCCTGGGTGAAACCCATCATCACCGGGGCACTGACCAAATTGATCAACCAACCGTAGTGGCCCAGCCCCAGCAGCAACTGAATGGCCCCCGACAGCAGCGACAACCACACCGCCAGAGCCACCCATTCTGCAGAGCCAGGCTCTGCCATGCCCGTGAGCGACGCACCGATCAGCACACAAGTTAGCGCAGCCGGGCCGATCGACAGGCGGTTGGCACTGCCAAACAGCACGGCCAACAGCGCCGGGATCAAGCAGGCGTAAAGCCCGGTGACCAGCGGCATGCCCGCCAGGCCCGCATAGGCCACGGCTTGGGGAATCATCACCAGCGCCACCGTCAAACCCGCCACCACTTCGGTGCGGGCCAGAGTTGCGGTCAACCGCGGCCATTGGCGGAATGTCAAAAATCGTTGCATATCAGGCATGCCCGATCTTAGCCGCCAGGGCCATCAGCGCTGCGGCATGTCCTTGACCGAGTAGCCCAGGCTCACGGTAGCGTCTTCGGGGATGGCGGGCACGGTGGCGTCCCAGGCTTCCCAGGCTGCGCGCATGGCCTGCAAGCGCTCGGATTGGCGTCCGCCCAGGTTGGCGCGTTCGCGTTCGTCGACGGGGATGTTGAACAGGTAGTCGTTGCCGTCCACCCGCAGGTATTTGTAGTCGCCCATGCGCAAAGCGCGCTGGCCCCGGTGGTTCATGCGCCAATAAAGCGGCCGCTCAAACTGGTGCTGGGCATCACGCAGCACGGGGGCCAAAGACACGCCGTCAAATGGCAAGTCGCCCCGGGCCTGTGCACCCGCCAGCTCGACCATCGTGGCCGACCAGTCCATGGTCATGCAGTGCTGGGTGGAGATGCCGCCCGGCGCGATGACCGCTGGCCAGTGCGCGATCCACGGCACGCGGATGCCGCCTTCGGTCAGGTCCATCTTGCCGCCCACTAAAGGCCAGTTGTCAGAAAAGCGCTCACCGCCGTTGTCGCTGGTGAAGACGATCAGGGTGTTCTCAAGCTGCCCGGTTTTTCTCAAAGCTTCAACCACCCAACCAATGCCTTCGTCCATGTGGTGGATCATGCGGTGGTAAGTGTGGATGTTGCCGCCGTGCAGGTGAAAGATGTTGTCTTTCACTTCGGCCGCCAGTGCATGGTCTTCGCGCGTTTCCCAGGGCCAGTGCGGCGCGGTGTAGTGCAGGCTCAAAAAGAAGGGTGTGCCTTGCGCAGCGCCCGGGGCCATGCGCTCGACATAGTCCACAGCCCGTTTGGAAATCATGTCGGTCAGGTAGCCGTCTTCGGGTGTTTCGTCTTCGCCGGTGAAGAGGTCGTGCGCGCCATTGGACGCGCAGTGCGTGAAGTAGTCCACCCCGCCAGACATGGGGCCAAAGAATTCTTCATAGCCCGATTTGATCGGGCTGAAGTGCGGCGGATAACCCAGGTGCCATTTGCCGATCAGCGCCGTGCGGTAGCCGCTGGCCTGGAGCAAGGACGGCAGCGTGGGGTGCTCGGGCGGCAAGCCCAACACGGCGCTGCCCCGGCTGCGGCTGTTGATGGGCTCGTCGGCACCGCCGCGCAGGCGGTACTGGTAGCGCGCCGTCATGAGTGCAAAGCGGGTGGGCGAGCACACGGGAGAGTTGGCGTAACCCTGCGTGAACTTCAGGCCCGCTGCGGCGAGCTGGTCGAGCACGGGCGAGACCTTGCCGAACTTGGCGTCGCGGCCGCCGTAACAGCCCAAATCTGCAAAGCCGAGGTCGTCGGCCACGATGAAGATGATGTTGGGGCGCGCTGAGGTGGTGTCTGTCATGCGTTCAGTCCAGTTGCACGCCCGTGGCCTTGATGGGTTTTTCCCAACGGTTGAGGTCGGCTTTTTGCGCGGAGGCCAGATCGACAGAGTTTGAGCCAATCGGCTCAAGGCCCAGTTTGATCATCTTGTCCTTCATCGCGGGGTCGCGGGCCACCTTCATCATGGCTTTTTCGAGGCGTGCGAGGGCATCGCCTTTGAGGCCAGCAGGGCCGTACATGGCGAACCAGGCCGTGGCTTCCATGTTGATGCCGGACTCTTTGAGGGTGGGCACTTCGGGCACTTGCGAATCACGCTGGCCGCCAGTGACGGCGATGATGCGCACTTTGCCTGCACGGTGCATTTCGGCGGTTTCGGACACCACGTCAAACTTGTAGCCGATGTGGCCGCCCAGCAGCGCTGTGTTGGCCGGTGCACCGCCCTGGAAAGGAATGTGGTTCAGGTTGATGCCCGCAGACTGCTCCAGCAACACGCCCATGAAGTGCGGCAATGTGCCTGCACCAGGTGTGCCGTAGCTGGCAGAAGCCGGGTCGGTTTTGGCTTTGGCCACCATCTCGGCCACGGTTTTCACGTTGCTGGAGGGGCCCGAGACCACGCCAAACTGGAAGCGGGCAATTTGCGAGACGGGCGTGAAGTCTTTTACCGCGTCGTAATCGAGCTTTTTGTAGACGTGGGGAAACAGCACCATGGGGCCACTGGGCAACACGATCACGGTTTGGCCATCGGGCTTGGCGGCTTTGACGAGGTTCAGGGCAATGCGCCCGCCAGCGCCGGGTT
>JBIKRC010000316.1:0-3146 GCA_044349375.1 Limnohabitans sp. | reverse complement strand
CATGCGTCCTTGCAAAATGTCTGTCGTTTGCACCACGGTTTCCATCGCCTGATGGGCAATGGCCTGGGGTGTCAAACCGCCCACATGGGGCGTGGCGATCACCCGGGGGTGCCGCGCCAGTTCGGGTGAAGGCATCTGATCGGCTGCACGCCCTACATCCAGCGCAGCACCTGCCAACAGGCCGTGGTCCAGGGCGTGCAACAAAGCCTGCTCGTCGACCAGTTGACCGCGCGATGCGTTGATGAAAAACGCCGTCGGTTTCATGAGCAACAAGGCTTGGGCATTGATCAGGTTTTCTGTGTCGGGCGTCGCCGGGGCCAAGCACACCACATGGTCTGCACGGGCCAGCAGTTCAGGCCAGTCCACCGACTGCACAGCAGGGTCCTGAGGGACCACATGGGGGTCATAGACACACACATGCATGTCAAACGCCTGTGCCAGCCGAGCCACATGGCGACCGATTTCGCCAAACCCGATGATGCCCACACAGGCGCCCCGCAACTCTAGCCCCATGCGGGGCTCCACAGTCTGGCCTTGCCGGTAAGCCACCGTGGCCTCAGTGATGTGGCGACTCAAATCGATCATGACGCCCATCACCCATTCCGCCACCGACGGGCCAAACCCGGGACTGGCGCGCGTGACCAGCACGCCTTTACGGCTGGCCGCCGCCACATCGATGGTGCGAATGTCGACGGCACAACGCACCGTTGCCAGCAAACCCGGCACAGCGGCAAAAAAGTCGGCATCAAGCACGGTCTGCCGGTAGGCGATCAACACCTCACAGCCTTGGGCGGCTTCCATCAACTCGGCGGTTGACCAGTCATGCGCATCGGGGTTGAGTTTGACGCGGGCCACCTGCTGCAAATTGGCCAACGCCTGCTCACCAAAATAGGTGTGCAGGCGTGGGCTGGGGTGGGTGACCAGCACCGTGGGCAAGGCCATGGCTGCTTTTTACAGGCCCATGCTGCGGGGCAGCCACAGTGAAATTTGCGGCACATAGGTGACCAGCACCAACACGAACAACAGGATCACAAAGAACGGCTTCATGGCCTTGACCACCTGCTCGATTTTGAGCTTGGCCACGGCACTGCCGACAAAAAGCACCGCACCCACCGGTGGCGTGATCAGCCCAATGCCCAGGTTGACCATCATGATCATGCCGAAGTGAACCGGGTCCACCCCGATGGTTTTCATGACCGGCAACAAGATCGGGGTCAAAATCAAAATCAGCGGGGCCATGTCCATCAAGGTGCCCAGCGCCAGCAGCATGATGTTAACGCACAACAAAATCACCCAGGGTTCGCTGCTCAAGGCCGTGAAGACCGCGGTGATCTTCAGTGGGATTTGCATCAAGGTCATGATGTAACCGAAGCTCGCGGCAAAGCCAATCAGGATCATCACGATCGTGACGGTCTTGACCGTGCGGTGCATCAGTTTGGGCAGGTCTTTCCACTTGTAGTCACGGTAAATGAACATGGTCACAAAAAAGGCCCACAACACCGCGATCGAGGCCGATTCGGTGGCCGTGAACACGCCCGACAAAATGCCGCCCAAGATGATGCCCATGGTGGCCAACCCCCACAGGGCGTCGACACAAATTTTGAGCGCTTCTTTCAGGGGAATCACTCGGCCTTTGGGATAGTTCTCGCGGCGAGCCACATACAGGCAATACAACGCCAAGCTCAAGCCAAGCAGCAAACCGGGAAGCACCCCGGCCATGAACAGTGCCGCCACCGACACCGTGCCCCCTGCGGCCATGGAGTAAATGACCGCATTGTGGCTGGGCGGGATCAAGATGGCCTGCACGGAACCACTCACCGTCACGGCCGTGGCAAAAGGCCGGGGGTAACCGTTCTTTTCCATCTCGGGGATCAGGACCGAGCCAATCGATGCCGTGTCGGCCACAGACGAGCCGGAGATGGCCCCAAAAAAGGTGGAGGCCAAAATGTTGACCAGCGACAAGCCGCCGCGCACAAAACCGATCAGCACGCCGGCAAACGCCACCAGCCGCCGCGACATGCCGCCCTCGGCCATGATCGCGCCCGCCAGCACGAAACATGGTATGGCCAAAAGCGAAAATTTATTCACGCCACTCGCCATCTGGATCATCACCGCATCCAGCGGCAAGTCGATCCACAAAGCACCCAACAAGGCCGCCATGCCCAAGGCATAAGCCACTGGCATGCCCAACAACATCAACACCACAAAACTGCCAATGAGAACCAATGCATCCATGATCAGATCGCCTCCGCCGATGTGGGGCCTTCGTGGTCAAAAACCACCACGGCACGGTCATGTGCAGGCCCCCAAAACAACACCTCCAGCACAAACACCAAGGTCAAGAGTGCGCCCAATGGCACGGGCATATAGGTCCAGCCCACTGCCAACCACGGCAATTCAGCCAAGGTTTGCCCCATGGTGCCCATGACCAGCTTGCTGCCCCACACGACCACAAAACCACAAATGACCAACATCAAAATGTGCACCAGATAGGCGCCGGTTTTTTGCACTCCAGCTGGCAAATGGTCCACCAGCATGCCCACGGCAATGTGGGCACCGGCTCGGTAACCCGCGGCCGCTCCCATGAATGTGAAGGTCACCATCAGCAAGACCGCCACCGGCTCTGGCCAGCTCGAGCCCGTACCCAACACATAGCGGGCGAAAACGCCCCATGGAATGATCAGGCTCATCGCCAAAATCGACAGGCCAGAAATCCAAATGCAGAACAGGTAAAGGCGGTCAAAGAAACGCAACATATTCCAAAATCCTCGCGGGCGAGTTCATCAAAACCAAAAGGACGGGGCTCACCCCGTCCCATCTCGCGCAGCGGCGTCTAAGGCCGCTGCAAGCGGATCACTTGACCGCTTCGATGCGCTTCATCAGGTCAGCATATTGCGCGCCGTATTTGGCACGCACAGGGGCAGTGGCGTCATAAAAGGGCTTTTTGTCCACTGACTTGAACTGAATGCCAGCAGCCTGGAGTTTGGTCGAATACTCGGTCACGCTCTTGTCCCACAAGGCACGCTGCTCCAATTGCGCCTCGCCAGAAAACTTCATCACACTGGCTTGGTCGGCCGGGGTCAATTTGTCCCAAGTGACCTTGGACATGACGAAAATTTCAGGGATGATCAAGTGGGTGGTCTGGG
>JBIKRC010000031.1:0-11899 GCA_044349375.1 Limnohabitans sp. | reverse complement strand
TTTTGCACCACCGGGTCGCGCAGGTCGCCGGGCAAGTCAGCCCGCACGCCCTGAATGGCCGAGCGCACATCGTCCACGGCTTCTTGGCTGGGCTTTTCCATGCGGAACTCGGCCGTGATCGACACCACGCCGTCTTGCACCTTGGTGGTGATGTGCTTCAGGCCCTGCAACGGCGCGAGCGCGTTTTCGAGCTTGCGGGCCACATCGGTTTCGAGCTGCGAGGGCGCAGTGCCCGGTAAGCTGGCCGTGATGGAAATCGTTGGCACATCCAGATCGGGAAAGTTTTGCACCTTCATGGACCCAAAGGCGATGAAACCTGCCACCGTCAGCAGCACAAACAGCATGACGGCGGGAATCGGGTTGCGGATCGACCAAGAAGAAACGTTGATCATGGCGTCCCTTTACTTGGTGGCGGTGGCAGCGGGAGCAGCTTGTACGGCGGGTGCGTCGACCACACGCACTGTGTCGCCATGGTTCAAAAACGCGCCGCCACTGGCCACCACGCGGGCATCGGCTTTCAGGCCGCTGGTCACCTCGACACGGTCGCCGCTTTGGCGTCCAGTTTGCACTTTGAACTGGCTGACTTTTTGGTCGGCCCCCACGGTGTAAACGTAGCTGAAACCATCGCGCACCACCACGGCGCTTTGCGGCACGGTGAGCGCCTGGCTTTGGCCCAGCGCGATCTCGCCTTGGGCGTACATGCCCGCGCGGGCACTGCCCGTGGCCGCTGGCAAATCCACATAAACGATGGCATTGCGGGTTTGCGCATCGACCGAGGGCGCAACCATGCGCACCTTGCCTTGCAGCAACTGACCGCTGGCGGCCTTCACTTGCACCGGCGCACCCACCTGAATGCGGCCCATCTCGGCGGCGGTCACTTCAGCGCGCCATTCGATGCGGCCCTGGCGGATCAATCGGAACAACTCGGTGCCCGCACCCACCACGCTGCCCACGGTGGCTTGCCGCGCCGAAATCACGCCCGCATCGGGCGCACGCACTTGGGTTTGCGTCAGGCGCACGGTTTGCAGCTGCACCATGGCACGTGCCGATTGCACGCGCGCCTGCGCCGAAGCATCGGCGGCCAAGGTCTGGCTCAACTGCGCGTTGCTGAAAAAGCCCTGCTGCTGCAAGCTGCGGGCACGGTCCGATTGGGCTTTGGCTTCTTGCGCACTGGCCGTGGCTTCGGCCAAGACCGCTTCGGCCTGCGCCAGCTCGGCGCGCAGGGTGTCTGCCTGCAAAACAGCCAACACATCACCGCGCTGCACCCGGTCGCCCACGTTCACGCGCACCTCGGTGATCTTGAGGCCATGGGCCTCTGCGCCAATGATGGCTTCTTGCCAGGCGGCCAAGTTGCCATTGGCGCTGATTTTTTGGGCCATGCTCGCCGTTTGGGGCGTGACCACGGTGACGGTCAATGACGGCTTGGCGGCGGCGGGTAGCTGGCGGTCATCGGCCGCCTGGGCTGCACAAGAAAAGCCGACCAAAACAACCGCCCACACCCAGATACCGCTTTTTTTCATGACACTTCTCTTGACTGCACGCCCTCTTGGCGCCGGCCAAGTTTAGCGGTCAAGCGTTAAACATGAATTGAACCTTGAATGCGGGTGGCTTCCCTTGAGGATGCGTCCATGTTGACCGAGGCACCGAGTCGATAAACCCACTCCATTCAGAACTTGTGGGTCAGTCCCAATTGCACCGTTCTGCCCCTCAAACTCCCCTGATCGCTGTTAACCCCCCAAGACAAATCATTGGCTGAATAAAACGACATAGGCGGCGTGCGATTGGTCACATTGGTCACACCAGCGCGGACTTGGGTGCTTGTGCCCAGCTTGAACAAAGCCATCACATCGGCTGTGACAAAACCTGGGACTTTCAGGCCGGAGATGACTTCACTTTTTCCGGTGTCCACCCGAATGGCCGTGATGTCTTTGTCTTGGTAACCGGTGGTGTAGTTGACCATCATTTGCCAGTAGACATTGGGCCGCTCCAAACCAATACTCCATTGACTCTTGAGCCGAGGTGTGACCACTTTGGTGGACGTGGAATAGGTCGCCAGATCCGTCTTCCATTCAGCGGTGTCGCTCATGCGTTCTTTGGATTTGAGCATGTAGGTCGCTTGCACACCCAGCAACCATCGGCCCCAATCACTGGGATGCCGGTAACGCACATCCACATCCACCCCCTCTTTGACCGACGCGCCCAAATTGCGCATCTTCAAAAGCAAGGCCACATCGTTGAATAGGGTGTTGTTTGTAGGATTGCGCACCAGGCTGGGATGGGGGATGAATTGGTCTGCACTTTGAAGCGGATTGGCCAAGGCCTGCGTCCAACTTTCAAACTGCAAGGTGTTTTTCATTTGGACGCGCCAGTAATCTGCACTGATGCTGAAATTGCGCGAGGGCGTCAATGCCAACCCGAAAGTCATCTGTTCAGACGTCTCGGGTTTCAAGTCCGGATTGCCATTGGTGTAGACCCGCACAAAATTGTTGTTGCGACAAAATACCCCTGTGCTTCCTTCCGTCGGCTTGAGCGTATTGGTCACCGCGATCAGATCGGGCGTGCAATTCAAGCCACTCAACACCGTCTGCACATAAGGCGCAGTCAGCATGACGGTTTGCCCCACAGACGGCGCTCTGAACCCCGTGCCCCAAGAGCCACGAACCGCCCACACCGGGCTGATCGCCAGACGACTGGCCAATTTGCCGTTGGTGGTTCCTCCCACATCGCTGTACGCATCGTGGCGCAAAGAGGCAATGACGTCCCAGCTGCTGGTCACGGGGATCTGAAGTTCACCATGGGCCGCCATGACATGGCGCTGGCCCGTGAAGCCGGGATAGGCTGCTGTCAATGGGTTGTTTTGGGTGTTGGCTTTTTCCTGTCGCCCTTCAATACCCAGCCCCAACAACACATCTTTGCCATGGAGCTCCCCCACCGCTGAGGAGGCTCGAACTTCAAACGCGGTCAATTGCGTTTCACCTTGACGGTCTTTCAGCCACTGCCGTGTGTCCAGCAATTGCTGCGTCAAGGGGTTTTGCGCATCCAACGGCAACAAAGCCAGCGCAGTGGGCAACTGCGTCGATGCTTTAAAACCCAAGCTGGCGATGTCTGCATATTCGGACCCAGCAAGCACCTGCGACTGTGTGCTGTACAGACTGGCCTGGTAATTCCATGGGCCTATTTCCCCTTTGACACCCAATGTGCCCCGCCACAGTGTTTTCTCGTACGTGTTTTGCAATGCCGGCAAGTTGGGTTGAAAGAAGTAGGTTGTGTTCGCCGGATTCAGACCTTGCGCCGTGGCCTCTTCGTACCCCACAGCGCCCACTTGGTTGACCAGCCTTCCGCTGATGGGCGACCAGCTCTTGGCCGCCATGGCCGTTGTTTGGCGTGTGTATAGCCCTTCGGCAAACAGCGTGGCACGGTCGTTGATTCGGTACTCACCACTGGCAAAGAGCTTGGCGCTCTGAACCTCAGGATACAGGTCATAGCTGGGCAGCAAATTGACTTTGCAGCCCCCCAAAAACCCTCCGTAACTCAAACTGTCACGGGTGCATTGCCCATCTTGGAAAAGCGATGACCACATCTTGTTGTTCGTGGCATTTGGCGAATACAACAAAGCCGGGGACGTGAACGGGGAGACGCTGGGGCTATCGATTTGGTCAGCGTTGCCTGCATGGCTAAAAAACACACGGCCTTGACTGCTGGCAGGGCGATCGGCCATGCCAATGGCTTTTTCTTCATCGATTTCTGCCGTCACGCGCAAGCTGAAGCCGTCACGTTGCAACTGGCCGCGCCCCCAACTCAAGCTGCTGCGCCAAGCTTGGCCCACACCCCCTGCGGGGCGGTTGTGATCGACCGTGATTTCAAACCCTTGCCTGTCCGTGCGGGTGATGACGTTGATGACCCCTGCAATGGCATCTGTGCCATACAAAGACGATGCCCCATCGCTCAAGACTTCTATGCGGTCAACGGCCGCCAAGGGCAGGCTGTCCAAATCGACACTGACCACTTCAATGCCGGAGACATTCTGGATGCCAAAAGGCGCCAACCTTCGGCCGTTGAGCAACACCAGCGTTCCGGTCGGCATGCCATGCAAAGCCCCGTTGGTGAATCCACCCACCAACTTGCCGCTTTGTGTTCGGTCCACGCCATTGAACACCTGAGCCAAGCTCTGCACCACCTGGGTCACCGACAGGTGACCTTTTCTCTCCATGTCCTGGCGCGTGATCACCTGCACGGGCAGCGCAAAAGTTTGTTCTTTGCGAACAATCGATGACCCGGTGATCTCCACCTTCTCAAATTGCCGGTATTCCATCGGCTTGTCCACCACCTGAACTGTTGGATAAGCGGTGACCGACTGTTCCGTGCTTTGCGCCCCAACAAAGGCGCAAGAGCTGCCACAAACGACGACCGCCAGCATGCGTTGACGTTGAAACAATGACTGTTTTGCTCTCATGGCCAGCTCCAAATGAACGTGAAAACCGCTCACAGATCTTGGATTTTGGCACCAAAGAATGCTTTAAAAGTAATTTTTTGTTTTTATAGACAATTAGTGTTTATTTCAATAGGGTTATTTGGGGCCCTTGGCTTTTTAACACTCCAGAGACACAACGTGGCCCCCAGAAGGCAAGGTGTTCAACCCATCACATGGCGCCACACCGCCAGCAGGGCCTCGCGCTCGACGGTGAGGGAGGCTGGGTCCACCTGGGTGGGCTCTTCGTTCAGGCGCGCCCGGTGTTGCAGGCGACGCATCTCGCGATAGGCATTGGCCGCTGCTTGGCCTTGTCCTATGGGCAGCAAACCCGCCACTTCGGCGCGGATCAGCAAAGCGATGTTGCCCACGTTATCGGCCAGCTCGGGATGCTTAGCCGTGTGCAAGAGCACCAAATATTGCACCGCAAACTCGGCGTCCACCATGCCACCGGGGCTGTGCTTCACATCAAAGTGGTCGGCTTTGACCAGGTGGCCCTGGCGCACGCGTTCGCGCATGGCCACGATCTCGGCTTTGAGGCTGACCGCATCACGCGGGGCGCTGATGACGGCGTGGCGCACGGCGTCAAAGCGGGGGGCCAAGCTGGGCCAGCCCATGACAAAACGGGCGCGCGTCATGGCCTGGTGCTCCCAGGTCCAGGCGGTGTTGCTGCCGCGTTGTTGCTGGTAGTCAGCGTAGGCCTCAAAGCGGGTGACCAGCAGACCCGAGTTGCCGTTGGGGCGCAGGGCGGTGTCGATTTCGTACACATCACCTTCGGCGGTTTTGACCGTCATCCAGTTGATCATTTTGCGCACGTAAGCGGCGTAGATTTCCTGGGCGCGTTCATCTTCGTCGTCATACACAAACACAATGTCCAGGTCGCTGCCGTAGCCCAGTTCTTTGCCGCCCAATTTGCCGTAGCCGATGGTGGCCATGGCCGGATCGTCGCGGTGGCGGGTTTTGAGTCGGTCCCAGCACCAGCGAGCGGTCACGCGCAGCACGGCGTCGGCCAGGGCGCTCAGGTCGTCGGCCACTTGCTCGACCGTGAGCACGCCCTCCACATCACGGGCCAGCGTGCGGAACTGCTCGGCGTGGTGGGCGCGGCGCAGCAGGTTCATCAAGCTTTCTTCGTCGTCTTCGCCCGTGCGCTGCAGGGCGGCCCGTCGCGCTTGCAGCTCAGCTTCAAACTCGGCGGCGTCAAAGCGGGCATCAAACAGGTTGCCCCCGGCCAGCTCGTCGATCACGCCCGGGTGCTGCAACAAATACCGCGCTGGCCACTTGGCCGCACCCAGCAGACGGAGCAGGCGTTCATACACCGAGGGTCGCTCCAGCATCAGGGCCAAATAGCTTTCGCGGCGCAGCAGGGGTTCGATCCAGTCGGCCATGCGCAGCACCGCCACTTCGCTGATGCGGCCTTCGTTCAGCCACTGGGCGGTGCGCTGCAACAGGCGCATGAGCCGCCCGCGTGCGTCGTCGCGCAGGGCCAGCACGCGAGGGTTGTCGGTCCATTGCGCCAAGCGATCGCGCACCGGGCCCTTGAAGTCGGTCAGCACCGCATCGAGCTCGGCATGTTCGCGGCCATTGCCGTTCTTGCCACTTTTACCGTTGCATGTTTTGCAGTCACGGTCACCGCCGAGCAAGGTGTCGAACTCTTGCGCCACCACTTCGCGATGACCGTCCAGCGCACTTAAAAATGCGCCGGTGCTGGCATGCCCGAGCGTCTGCGCGATCCAGGCCAAATCATCGTCGCGGGTCGGCAACACATGGGTTTGCTGGTCGTCCAGGTACTGGATGCGGTGCTCTACCTGACGCAAGAACACATAAGCTGCGCTCAGGGCGTCGGCCGTGGCCTGCGGCATGAGCCCGGCTTTGGCCACACGCTGCAACGCGTCCAAGGTGGGGCGCGTGCGCATTTCGGGGAACTGCCCACCGCGCACCACTTGGAGCAGTTGCACGGTGAACTCGATCTCGCGGATGCCGCCGCGTGACAGCTTCACATCATTGGCACGCTCCGGATGGCCTGCGCTGCGTTTGGCTGCATGGTCACGGATTTGCTGGTGCAGCGTGCGCAGCGACTCGAACACGTTGTAATCGAGGTAACGGCGGAACACAAATGGCAGCACCACCGCTCGCAGCGCCTGGGCCGAGCCGTTGACCATGGCACTGCGGGGCGCGACCACGCGGCTTTTCATCCAGGCAAAGCGCTCCCACTCGCGGCCTTGCACCAGCAAATATTCTTCCAGGGCACCCAGCGAGACCACGCTGGGCCCCGAGTTGCCGTTGGGACGCAGCGCCAGGTCAACGCGAAAGACAAAACCGTGCTCGGTGGTGTCGCCAATCAGGGCGTACATGCGCTTGACGGCGCGGGTGAAGTACTCCTGGCATGAGACCTTGTTGCGGCCTTCGCTGCTGCCCCCGGTTTCGCCGTCTTCGTCGTAGACATATATCAAATCGATGTCGCTCGACACGTTCAGCTCGCGTGCGCCCAGCTTGCCCATGCCCACGATCCACATCTCGGCACGCTGGCCGTCGGCTTGGGTGGGTGCGCCGTGCAAGGCATCCAGATCGGCCATGACTTGCTGCCAGGCGATGTCAAGGGTGACTTCGGCCAGCCAAGTCATGCCGTGCGTGACCGTTTCCAAATTGGCCTGCCCCGTGCAGTCCAGCTGGGCCAGGCGCTCGAGTGTGAGTTGGCGCAACACGCGCAAGGCCGCGCTGGTGTCCAGGCCCCGGGATTGCAAGGCTGCGTAAGCGGCGCTCAGGCTGTCTCGGGTGGGCGGACCGGGCGGCAGCAATGGCAGTTCATCGGCGTAGCGGCGGTGCAGGCGCTGCACAAAGCGCGAATAAAGTGGCAAATCCACAGGGCTGGGCACACCGGAGGGCGAAACAATCGGGGAGGTGGGATCAGAACGGTCGTCGATGGACGGGCTGCGGGTCATAATTCCTGCTGACTTTCTAATTCATGCGTTTGTGTCGTCTTCACCCACTTGGCCCCCCACCGAAGCCCTGCCGAGCCCTTGGCTGGTGCGGGCTGTTCGGCTTGTTTTATGGGGGCTGCTGGTCGCCGGGCTGGTGTTGGGTCTGGCTTGGGCGACGCTGCATTTTTGGATTGTGCCGCGAATCGCCGAGTTTCGCCCTGCACTTGAAAGCCTTGCCCGCCAATCGCTGGGTGTACCGGTGCGCATCGGCGGTGTTTCGGCGCAAAGCACCGGCTGGGTGCCCTCTTTTGAGCTGCGTGACATCGAGCTGCTGGACGCCCAAGGCCGAACCGGGCTGCGCCTGCCCAAGGTGCTGGTGGCGCTCAGCTTGCACTCCGTTGTGCTGGGGCAGCTGGACCAACTGGTGCTGGATGCGCCCGAGCTGACACTGCGCCTGAACGCCGATGGCCAGTGGCAGATCGCCGGAATGACATGGGGAGCGCCTTCTACAGGAAGCTCGGCTGCGGCCGACTGGTTGTTTGGCCAGCGCGAAGTGGTGGTGCGGGGCGCACAGGTGAACTGGCATGGGCCGGACATCGGAATCAATACCCCGCCAGGCAAGGACAACGCCCCACCAGCCCCTTTGATCCTGCGCGAAGTGGACCTGGTGATCCGCAACACCGCCCGGCAACACTTGCTGCGCCTGGACGCCACGCCGCCCCCTGAATGGGGCGAGCGCTTTGTGCTGATGGGCCAGTTCAAACGCGGCTTGCTGTCCCTGCACCCCGGGCGAATGGCCGATTGGTCGGGCCAGGCCTTTGCACACTTTCCGCAACTGGACATGGCCCCTTGGAGCCAGCATGCTCTGCAAATACCCACCGGCTTGCCGACAGAAACCAGGCCTTTGCAAGGTCAGGGGCGCTTGCGCTTGTGGGCCGATGTCCAGCAGGGCCAGTGGCGCGGCGGTCTGGCCGAGGTGGACTTGAAACACCTGCAGGCCCGACTCAGTTCAGACACAACCACTCTGGCTTTACAAAGCCTCTCGGGTCGGCTCGGACTGCAGGTGCATGCCGAGGGCTTTGTGGCCGAAACCCAGGATTTGCGCTTCGTCAGCGAACAGGGCCTTCACTGGCCAGAGGGCAAGTTGTCGCTGAACTACACGCACGCCCAAGGCGCTCGCCCAGCCCGTGGCCAACTCCAGGCGAGTCAATTGAATTTGGAGGCGCTGCAAGCCCTGGCCTTGCGCCTGCCCTTGGGGGCGCCGCTTTCACCTCAATGGCACACCGCTTTGAAAGCGCGCGATCTCAAGGGCCGGGTCACATCCTTGAACCTGCGCTGGCAAGGCGACTGGGCCCAGCCCGACATCCAGGAAGCACAGGCCAAAGTGGAGGGCCTGAGTTGGCAGCCCGGATCAGCGGCGGTGGCCGTCTGGGGCGCGCTGCCTGGTGCCGACGTGCCGGGCCTGCGCGGCGGACAATTGACTTTGGCGCTGAACCCCAGCGGTGGCCGACTGGATCTGCAAACCGGTGCGGACAGCGCCCTGTGGTTGCCGGGCCTGATAGAGCCCGCCGAAGTGCCTTTGCACCAACTCAAAGCCAGTGTGCGCTGGGCCCGAGAAACAGACCGTCACAGCCCTGCTGGGCGCTGGCATGTGCCGCAATGGTCACTGCGTCTGGCCAACGCTGACCTGCAGGGCCAATGGCAAGGCCAGTGGCGACCTGCCCCCGATGGCCTGGGCCCCGGCATGTTGGCGCTGCAAGGGCGCATTGAGCGGGCGCAAGCGGCCGCCGTACACCGTTACCTGCCTCTGAATCTGCCACACGAGGTGCGCCACTACCTGCGCGATGCGCTGGTGCAGGGCCGATACGAAGATGTGAAGGTTCAGATCCAGGGAGATCTGGGCAAACTGCCCTTTGCCAGGCCCGAGGACGGCACATTCCTGTTTGCTGGCGAATTGAAAGACGCTGAGTTCGACATGGTGCCCGCCTCCCTGATGACCCCAGGTGAAGTGCCTTGGCCGCGCCTGCGTGCTTTGCAAGGCCGTTTGACTTTTGACCGCTTGGGCATGCAGCTGCGCGATGCCAGCGCCCGGGTGGGCGAGGGCGCGCAGGCCATCGAGCTGAAGGCCGCCTCGGTGGACATCGCCGACATGGTGCATCAACCCGTGCTGCGCGTGCAGGCCCAGAGCCTGGCCGATGCACCACTGCTGCTGGACTGGGTGCGGCGGTCGCCACTGGACGCGCTGCTTTCAGGTGCGCTGCAGCCCGCCCAGGCCAGCGGCCCCTTGCTCACACGCTTTGCCTTGCAACTGCCCCTGCTGGACCTGCCCGGCACGCGCGTCCAAGGCAGCGTGCAGTTCGATGGCAACGACCTGCGCATGCTGCCTGGCACGCCCTGGCTGAACAAGCTGCGCGGCACGCTGCAGTTCCACGAACGCGGTTTTGAGGTTCGCCAACTGCAGGCCACTTTGCTGGGCGGGCCAGCCGTGATCGACGGCGGCATGCAAGCACCTGAACCGGACACCCGTGCCGCAACCCCAACGACCCCCCAGATGGCCTTCACGGCCCAAGGCCGCGTGAGCGCGGCGGGCCTGCAGTCGGCACACGACATCGCCCCACTGAACCTGCTGGCCCGGCACGCCAGCGGCGCCACCGACTACAGCGCCCGCCTGGCCTGGCACCAAGGTCAACCCCAGCTGACGGTGCACAGTCGGCTGGGTGGTTTGGGCTTGCAACTGCCCGCCCCCTTGGGCAAACCCGCAGACATGGAAAAAACACTGGCCCTGCAGGTCCGTTCGCGACAAACCCCAACTGGGCCGCAAGATGAGATCGAGCTGAGCTTGGGCGACACGGCGCGGCTGATGTACGTGCGCGATTTGAGCGCTGACACGCCGCGCGTGCTGCGCGGCCGGCTGGGGTTGGGCGTGTTGCCCGACAACCTGCCCGCTTTACCCGACACCGGCGTCTCGGCCAACGTGGACGTGGACCGCTTGGTGGTGGACGAGTGGCTGGCCTTGCTGCCCGCAACACCGCCCAAGCCTACAACGGCCAAGGCGCCGCAACCCCCGGCATGGCAAGATTACTTGCCTTCTCGCATGGGCCTGAAAGCCAACAGCGTGATGGCAAACGGCCGCCAATTGCACCAAGTGCAAGCAGGTGGCACTTACGAGGCGGGGCGCTGGCGGGTCAACATCAACGCGGCCGAACTCAGCGGCCATGTGGCCTTTGACCAAGCCATGCCCGGCCAAACCGACCCAGCCGGCCAATTGTTCGCCCGGCTGAGTCGCCTGAATTTACCGCCCAACAGCGCCCGCGAGGTAGAAAGCCTGCTCGAAGCACCCCCAGTCAGCCTGCCCGCGCTGGACATCGTGGTGGACGCGCTGGAGCTGCGCGGCAAACAACTCGGACGCGTCGAGATCGAAGCGGTCAACACCGACAAGGCGCTTGCCCAAACCCCGGCGGCGCGTGAGTGGCAACTGAAGAAGTTCAACATCGATTTACCTGAAGCCACGCTGCGCAGCACGGGCCGCTGGCTGGCGGCCCGCGAAGGCAGCCCCTGGCGCAAAAGCGAAATGAATTTCTTGCTGGCCGTGCAGGACGCCGGGGCCTTGCTGACCCGGTTGGGCACGCCAGGGGCTTTGCTCGGCGGCACGGGCCAAATCGAAGGCATGGTCAATTGGCAAGGCTCGCCACTGAGCCCGCATTACCCCAGCCTGAACGGTCACCTGGATGTGCGCATGGGGCAAGGCCAGTTCCTCAAGGCCGATCCCGGGGTCGCCAAGCTGCTGGGCGTGCTGAGCCTGCAGGCCTTGCCCAGGCGCTTGCTGCTCGATTTCCGGGATGTGTTTGCACAGGGTTTTGCTTTTGACTCGGCCCAAGGGGACGTGACCATCGTGCATGGCATGGCCAACACACGCAACCTGCAAATCAAGGGCGTCAACGCGCTGGTGCAACTGGACGGCTCTGCCGATATCGCCCGCGAAACCCAGAGACTGCGTGCTCAAATCTTGCCCATTGTGGACACCGGAACGGCCTCTTTGGTGGCGGGACTGGCCGTGAACCCGGTGGTGGGCCTGACCGCGTTCATTGCCCAATGGCTCTTGCAAAATCCATTGTCGCGCGCCTCGGCGCAGGAATTTTTGATTGACGGCAGTTGGGCCAACCCCCAGGTCACTCGGGTGGAGCCCCGCCCAGCAACGCCCCCCGGGCCTAAAACCCCACCTTGATCTGCGACGCCCAGACCCCATCGGCTAAAAACGGCAGGCACCATGGGTGCAGGACAATGCGGGCATGACACCCCAAGCGCTGCAGCGCCTGATCCCCACACTCAAAGCACGCACCCTGGCCTGGTGGCAGGCGGTGGAAAACGCCTTGCCCGGGGGGCGGGGTCGCCGCAGCCTTTGGAGCGCCTTGATCGCGCTGGTCATGGCGGTGCTGGTGACCCTGGTGTGGCTGGCCGGACGCTATGAAGCCAGCCAGTTGCAAGCCGAACTGGAGCGCGACACCGCCAACGC
>JBIKRC010000314.1:0-3152 GCA_044349375.1 Limnohabitans sp. | reverse complement strand
GAACGCGCCCAAGCGATGGACTCGTGCAGCGCACGCCGCCCAAAGCCCAAAGCCGCTGCAGCGACCGACGTGCGGAACACATCGAGCGTGGCCATGGCCACCTTGAAGCCTTGGCCTGACTCGCCAATGCGCTGCGCTGAAGCGACCTTGCAGTTGTCAAACTTGAGCGTGGCCAGCGGGTGCGGCGCGATGACGTCGATGCGTTCTTCAATCGACACACCGGGCGTGTCGGCATCGACAATGAAAGCGGTGATGCCACGCGCCCCGGGCGCTTCGCCAGTGCGGGCGAACACCACATAAAAGTCGGCGATGCCTCCGTTGCTGATCCAGGTCTTGCGGCCGTTGAGCACATAGCCGTCTGCCGTGGCCGTGGCGCTGCACTGCATGGCGGCCACGTCGGAGCCTGCATCGGGCTCGCTCAAGGCAAAGGCGCTCAAGGCCTGGCCCGACGCCACACGCGCCAGGTAACGCTGCTTTTGATCGGCCGTGCCCATGAGGCTGATGGCCCCTGTGCCCAAGCCCTGCATGGCAAAGGCGAAGTCGGACAAGCCGTTGTGAAAAGCCAGTGTTTCGCGCAGCAGGCAGAGCTGGCGTGTGTCGATCACATCCGATGCGGCGCCGTAGGCCGTGCCGGAGACTGCATGCTTGAGCCAACCGCCGCTGCCCAGCAGGCGCACCAGACGGATGCATTCGGCGTCGACCGCGTCGCGGCTTTCGTCGTGGTGGGCGTGCGCGAGGTGTTCGTTGCACCAGGCATCCAGCCGCAATTTGAAGCCGCGATGGCTGTCGTCAAAGAAGGGCCAATCGAGTTCGGCGGGGTGCTGTGTTGGGTTGTTGGACATGGCTCAGTCGCCTTCAAAAATGGGCGTTTGCTTGGCCACAAAGGCGTGGTACGCCCGGTGGAAGTCGTTGGTGGCCATGCAGATGGCCTGCGCTTGGGCTTCGGCCTCGATGGCTTCGTCCACGCCCATGTTCCATTCTTGTTGAAGCATCTTTTTGGTGATGCCGTTGGCAAACGTAGGGCCTGCCACCAGTTGGGCGGCGATGGCCTGCGCATCGGCCAGAACGCTGTCGGCCTCGCACACGCGGTTGTAAAACCCCCAGCGCTCGGCCTCCAGCGCGCCCAAGCCGCGCCCAGTGAACAGCAGCTCACTCGCGCGGCCTTGGCCGATGATGCGTGGCAACAAAGCGCAAGCGCCCATGTCACAACCAGCCAAGCCGACCTTGTTGAACAGGAAATAGGTCTTGCTGCGCTCGGTGCCGTAACGCAGGTCTGAGGCCATGGCCAAGATCGCCCCGGCCCCGGCGCACACGCCGTCAATGGCCGCAACGATGGGTTGCGGGCAAGCGCGCATGGCCTTGACCAAATCGCCCGTCATGCGGGTGAAGGCCAAGAGGCCCGGCATGTCGAGTTGGGTGAGCGGGCCGATGATTTCGTGCACATCGCCACCCGAGCAGAAGTTACCTCCCGCCCCGGTGATGACCACCGCGTGGATGTCGGGTGCATAGGGCAATGCGCGGAAGAAGTCGCGCAGCTCGGCATACGAATCGAACGACAGCGGGTTCTTGCGCTCAGGGCGGTTGAGGCTCACCGTGGCCACACCGTCTTTGACAGACAGCAAGAAGTGCTCGGGCTGGTAGCCAGCCATGGGCTGGTTGTGGCGGGGCAGCTGGTGGGGCTGGCCGGGCAGGTAGCGTTGGGTCATTTTGTCTCCTTCGAATGTTTTGGCTTGCCGGACTTCAAGGTGCCCAGCAGTTGGTGCAGCTGTGTTTGTTCTCGCTCAGCCAGTGACGAGAGCAGCTCAACCACCCAGCCTTCGTGGGCTTGGGCCATGGCGGCAAAAGCCTTGCGCCCGGCCTCGGTCAGGCTGACGGTGAAAGAACGACGGTCGCTGGCTTGCATTTGCCGCTGCACCAGTTGTTCTTTTTCCAGCTGGTCCACGATGCTGGTGACGTTGCCACCCGTGACCATCATGCGGCGCGACAGCTCGCTCATCGACAGGCCTTGCATTTCGCGCTCCAGCTGGGCCATCAGGTCAAAGCGCGGCAGCGTGATGTCAAACTGTTCGCGCAGGCGATGGCGGATGGTGTCTTCGATCCGGGTGGTGCAAGACAACAGGCGTAACCACAGGCGCAGCGAAGCGTGGTGCTCGGCGTGCGCGCGCAATTCCATGTCGGTCGCCTGAAGGTTCATCCCGCCAACTCCCCGCCATCAATGGCAATGGCTTGGCCATTGATCGCGTCGCTGCCTGCCGCGCAAAGCCAAAGCACGCTTTGTGCAACTTCTTGCGGCTGCACCAGGCGCTGTTGCGGGTTGCCTGCGGCGAGGGCCTGGCGCGCTTCGGCTTCGCTCTTGCCGGTTTTGGTCACGATGTTTTGCACGGCTTCGCGCACGATGTCGGTCTCGGTGTAGCCGGGGCAAATGGCGTTCACGGTCACGCCCTTTCGCGCCAATTCAAGCGCAAGTGCTTTGGTCAGGCCCACCACACCGTGCTTGGCCGCCACATAGGCGCTCACATAGGCGTAGCCTTTGAGGCCCGCGGTGCTGGCGATGTTGACGATGCGCCCCGGTGTGCCCGCCTTCGCGGCTTCGAGCATGCCGGGCAGCACGGCCTGAATGCAGTGGTAGGTGCCCGTGAGGTTGACGTTCAGCATCTGTTGCCACAGCGCGGCATCGGTCTTGGCAAAGGGCTGACTGCTCGCCTGCCCCGCGTTGTTGACCAGGATGTTTACGGGGCCAAAGCGGGCCTGGGCCTGCTGCACCGCGGCTTGCACGGATTGTTCATCGGTCACGTCCATGCGCGCAATCAGCACCGCTACATCGGGTACTTGCTCGCGCAGCGCTTCGGCCTGGGCTTGCAGGGTGCCCTGCGAGCGGCCGCAGAGGGTGAGTCGACAGCCCGCTTGGGCCAACTGCAGCGCGATGGCTGCGCCGATGCCTGCGCCTGCGCCTGTGATGAGGGCGTGACGGCCTTCAAGTTCTTGGAACATCTCAGTCCCCTTTGCTCGCAGTCTGCATGGCACGCTCGCGGGCAAAGCCCGCTTCGAGCTGGGGCTTGCCCGATTCGTAGGCGCGGGGCCAGGCGATATCTTTGAAGCCGATGCGCGCCGCTTCGGTCAGCGTCCAAGCCGGGTTGGCCAAGTGCGGGCGG
>JBIKRC010000315.1:0-3152 GCA_044349375.1 Limnohabitans sp. | reverse complement strand
ACCGGCCGCCCAAGCGCCGTCGCGGTCGAACGCTTGTCCAGTGTGGCGAGCGCACCAGAAATCCATCAAGGCATTGCCTGGGCCGCAATCCCAGCCCAGTACCGAGCCATCGGCTTTGAGCACGCTCAGATTGGCGATGCCGCCAATGTTGAGCACCGCCACACAGCGACCGGCTTGGCCAAAGACACCTTGGTGAAAGGCCGGTACCAGGGGCGCACCTTGCCCTCCTGCGGCCAAGTCCCGACTTCTGAAGTCTGCAACCACGTCGATGCCCGTCAGCTCGGCCAGCAATGCAGGGTTGATCAATTGAAGGGTATAGCCCACCGCAGGGCGATGGCTCGCCTCATCTGCATCGAACTCCAGTGGGCGATGGCGCACGGTCTGGCCATGAGCGCCAATCGCGTTGATCTGCGGGGTCTGGAGTCCGGTTTTTTGGAGCAAAGCGCCCACCACCTCTGCGTAATGGCGGGCAATGGCGTTTCCCGCCAAGGCGCTGCGGTGTAACTCGTCGGTGCCGCTTTGGTTGAGGGACAACAAATCACTGCGAAAAGCATGATCAAAGGGTGCAAAGTCATGGGCCAAGACATGCAAGTACCCCGCATCGTCTATTTGGGCAAGGACCCCATCCACACCATCCAAAGAGGTACCGGACATGAGGCCAATGAAATAAGAGGAGGGCATGAAGAGCGCCTGAGTTGATCAGACCATGACCATGGTTGGACCGATCAGAGAAAGAGTCCAGCGGTCTGTCAGGGTGCCGGCCAATTATTGGCTGTTGACTTCCCGCATCTGGGCGGCTGCCTGCAGTTGAGACTGAGCTTGGCCCACCAAAGTCACGAATCTGGCCATGGAAGAGGGCGCTATCGGAACGCTTTGAGCTTGCTGGATGACCTTCTGGGGGTCAACGTGGACGCCGTTGACGCGGAACTCAAAATGCAAATGAGGGCCAGTCGACCAACCTGTAGAGCCAACAGCGCCAATGACTTGGGCTTTTTGCACGGTTTGACCGTTGCGCACATGGATGCGGCTGAGGTGGGCATACACAGTCGAGTGGCCGTTGCCATGGCGAACTTCAACCACGTTGCCATAGCCGCCTTGAAAACCCGCAAAAACGACCACGCCATCACCCACAGTCATGGCGGGGGTTCCGGTCGGGGCTGCATAGTCCACACCGCGGTGTGCTTGCTGGGTGTTGAAAATGGGGTGCAGGCGCATGGCAAAACCACTGGACTGACGAGAAAAAGTCAGTGGAGAAGCCAAATAGGAGCGACTCAAGCTCTTGCCGACCATGTCGTAATAATTGCCTTTTTGGCCGGGTTCTTGGTACCAAATGGCGTTGTATTGCTGGTTGTCATTGTGAAACTCTGCACTGAGCACCCGACCAGTGCGCAAGGGTTCTCCATCGGCTTCCAGGACTTCATAGACCACAGAAAAGCGAGCGCCTTTTCGCAGGGTGCGGTGAAAGTCAATCTGATTGGAAAATATCAGTGTCAGCTGGTGGATCACAGGGTCAGGAAGTCTGGCCTCGTCAGCAGCATCGTAGAGGGATCGAGACACCGTGCCGCCAGTCATGCGGATGCTGGTGTTCATGGGAGAGGTTTCGAGTGCCGCCTGAAAGCCCTGTGGGGAACGCTCCACACGCAAACGTTGGAAGAAGGTGTCGTTTTCGTTTTTGAGCCAGCGAACACTCAGTGAACGCAGCAACTGTTGGGGGGTGACTTCGGCGGATACTGCGCGCCCACCTTGCAGTAGCGCTTGGCGGGCTTGTGGATTTTTGCGCAAAAATGCGGCCGCTTCAGCATCGACCAGTCCCAAACGACTCAGCAAGGCCTCAGGCGTGTCTGAGGGGCGGGTGTTGTCTGACCGGGTCAAGATGACTTCGAACTTGTCCAGCAGTTGAGCCTGCGATTCAAGCTGAGCGATCTCAATGGGCACAGTGATGTTGACAACGGGTTGGTCTGAAATATCAGGTCCCAAATTGGCAATGGCAAAAGCACCGCCGCCACCGACCAACAAGAAGCTGGCAAGGCTGGCGGCAATCGTTTTGGGGTGACGCTTGAGCCATCCTTGAAGGACCAGATTCGCCTGATTCAGGTGCGGGTGATAACCGTCCACCCATGCTAAAAACTTTTGCGTGGCAATCAGCATTGCGCCCAGCACGGCCGTGCCAAGGAACAAAATGCTGAGCAGCAAAGAGGTCAGTCGCGACTGTAGGGTGGAAAGGAACGGCATGAAAAAGGTGAGGGAGACGATGTCAAGCGCAAACGTGAAGTGCCAGATGGGTCAAAAACAGTCAGGTCGCACATAAAATGCGATTTGAACTCGAGTGGCGATTGTATCCGTCCTCATCGCTTTCAACACAGAAAAAACCCTTATGAATCAAGCGCTTGTTACAAAATACCCGGTAAATGACCGTGTGTTGAATGCTTTGGAAGTTACTTTGCGAGGTTGTGAAGAGCTGATACCCAAAGAAGATTGGCTACAAAAACTGGCCAAATCAGAAGCCACAGGTGTGCCTTTGCGCATCAAATTGGGCTTGGACCCCACCGCGCCGGACATCCACATTGGCCACACGGTGGTGCTCAACAAGATGCGTCAGTTGCAGGATTTGGGGCATCAGGTGATCTTTTTGATTGGCGATTTCACCAGTCTGATTGGCGATCCTTCCGGCCGCAACAGCACCCGCCCGCCGCTCACGCCCGAGCAGATCAAGGCCAACGCTGAGACTTACTACAAACAAGCCAGTCTGGTGCTCGATCCCAGTAAAACCGAGATCCGCTACAACAGTGAGTGGTCGCTCCCATTGGGTTCCATGGGCATGATCCAGCTGGCGGCCAAGTACACCGTCGCCCGCATGATGGAGCGCAACGACTTCCATGACCGTTTCAAGGCGGGCACACCGATTTCGGTGCACGAGTTTTTGTACCCGCTGATGCAGGGCTACGACTCTGTGGCACTCAAGTCCGACTTGGAGCTGGGTGGCACCGACCAGAAGTTCAACCTGCTGATGGGGCGTCATTTGCAAGCCGAATATGGTCAAGAGCAGCAGTGCATCTTGACCATGCCCCTGCTCGAAGGCCTGGACGGTGTGGACAAGATGTCCAAGTCCAAGAACAACTACATCGGCATCAGCGAAGAGCCCAACACCATGT
>JBIKRC010000313.1:0-3173 GCA_044349375.1 Limnohabitans sp. | reverse complement strand
ATGGCCACGCCGCCATTGACCGATTCGCTGTAGTCACAGATCAATCCGTCACGCAGCTCAAAGCGGCTGATGCCGTCGATCACCACCTGCCGCCCCGCAAACTCGGGCACCTTCGAGGTGAAGCTCGACAAAGACCGCGCATAGGCCACCTGCCCATTGCACACGGGCTCAAACATCTCCCAGCGATAGTCGGGCCCGGCATCGCGGTGGAACAGATCGTTCATCATGTGGGCAATGTCGGCGCGGCCCGCGTGGTCGCCGTAGATGTAGTCGCGGTAGATGCCGTCGGGCGTGAAGCACTGCGCAAAGGCCTCGCCATCGCCCGCTTCGGCAGCGGCCGAAAATCGCTCTAACAATTCTTCAAACTCGGCTTGTTGCATGGTCTTGTCTCCTATTTTTTAAATCAATCGGGCAAAGGGTCAGGCAAGCGCTGGAGTGTGCGCACCTTGGACGCGCTGATGATGATGGCCTGCAGACCAAAGCCCAGCACCACACACCACAGGCTGACCGACACCGGAAAGCTCACCCCCACCACACCGCCCAGCGCCGCACCCAGCGGGCGTGCCCCCGTGCTGACAACGATATTGATCGACGTGACCCGCCCGATCATGGCGCGGGGCGTCACCGTCTGGCGCAAGGTGGTTGATGTGATGGTCCAGATGATGGGCCCCGCCCCAAAGAAAAAGTAAGACAGCGCCGCCAACCAGCCGTGCGGCCAAAATAAGGTCAGGGCCATGGTGACCGCCGCCAGCACTGAAAAATAAGGCCCGAGCAAAATCGCCTGCCCAAACGGCAGCGCCCGCACCACACGCGGTGCCAGCAATGCCCCCAAGATCATGCCCACGCCATACAACGCCAGCGTCACGCCCACGCCACTCGCATCCAGCCCCAGGTCGTTGATGGCATAGGGCACATAAGCCGCTTGCAGCATGAACCAAGAAATGTTCCAGGCAACCGAGCAAAACATCATGGGCCGGAGCAAGTCGCTTTGCCACACCCACTTGGCCCCATCTTGCAACTCCAGCAAAGGGTGACGTGCAGGCATGGCGGCGCGTTCTGGCTCGCGGATGCCGCGCAAGCACAACACCGCCGCCACCGACAACATGCCCGACAGCACAAAGGCCGCCGACGCCCCGGTCCACGCGATCAAGGCCCCGGCCAAAGCCGGGCCTGCTGCAAACGCTGCGCTGCGCGCCAATTCCAACCGCCCATTGGCCTGCGCCAAACCATCAACCTGCACCAGCGCAGGCACCAGCGAAGGCGCCGCCACACTGAACGCCACCGTGCCCACCGCCGCCATAAAACCGATGATCGCCAAAGCCGTAATCGACACATTTCCGGTGACGAGCAGCGCCAGCAACAACAACAAAGCCAAGGCCCGCAGCGTCTCGGCCAGCGCCATCAAGCGCGTGCGCGAAGTGCGGTCAGCCAGCAGGCCCAGCGGCATGGACAGCAGCAAAAACGGCAGCGATTGGATGGAGGCCAGCAAACCAATTTCACCAGGCCCGGCCTTGAGCAAGAGCACCGCCACGATGGGCACTGCCGCCAGACTCAGCTGCTCGGCCGACTGGGCCAGCAAATTGGACCAAGCCAGACGGCGAAATGAGGCGGAGAGGGCAACAGACATGCAGGGGGCTTTGAACAAAAGCATCCGCAGGATGCGTCAAACAAGGAACTTTTATTCTGGGTGCAGCCCAAGGCCCAGCGTGTCGCTTAGGTGCACCCGATCAAGCCGCCCAGCTCACCAGCCCATAGTAGCTGGTGCCCAGCACCACCAGACCGAACACGATCCGGTACCAAGCAAACACCTCAAAGCTGTTGGTCGAGATGAACTTGAGCAACCAGCGCACGCAAACCCATGCGCTCAAGAACGAGAACAACAGACCCACCGCAAACATGGGCACATCGGCCATGCTGAGCAATGCGCGGTCTTTGTACAGGCTGTAAGCCCCTGCGCCAATCAGCGTGGGAATCGCCAGGTAAAAAGAAAAGTCGGTCGCCGCCTTGCGCGACATGCCCAGCAACATGCCACCAATGATGGTCGCACCGCTGCGGCTGGTGCCCGGAATCATGGCCAGGCACTGCACCAGGCCCACCATCAAGGCGTCTTTCCAACGCATGTCTTCCACCTCGCCAATGCGCACAGCGACGGCCTGCCTGCGCTCGGCCCACAAGATGATGAAGCCGCCAATGATGAAGGTGGTGGCCACCACCTCGGGCGTGAACAGGTCCTCCTTGATGGCTTTGCCATACAACAGGCCCAAGATGACGGCAGGCACAAAGGCGATGAACACATTGAGCGCAAAGCGCTGAGCATCGGCGCTGCGCGGCAAGGCACGCACGGTGGAGCTGATCTTTTGCCAATACACAATGATCACCGCCAAAATCGCCCCCGTCTGAATGGCGATGTCGAACACCTTGGCCTTGTCATCGTCAAAGCCCAGCAAGGCCCCGGCCAAAATCAAATGCCCGGTGGACGAGATCGGCAAGAACTCGGTCAGCCCCTCGACCACGCCCATCACGGCGGCTTTCAGCAACAACATCAGGTCCACAAACGCTCCTCGAAAAATCTGGGGGGATTATCGTTGCTTGGGCATGACGCCCTCCACAAATTCGACGCAAACGCCCATTGGCGTGCGCCATTCACACCCGCCCATGGCATCTCGCGCCGCGTGAACTGCCAGCCGTCGCATACGCATTGATAAGGGGCTCATGGCACGCCACAGTGCAGGCACCACAAGCCATTCAAGAGAAACAACGTGCCAGTGCCCTCATCCCTGCCCCCCATCATTGCCGTCCACCTGAGCCTGGCGCTCAGCGCCGTCGCCATCGGCCCCTGGGTCCTATGGGCCCGCATGGGCGCAACCCTTCGCCCCCAACTGCACCGCGCCCTGGGCTACGCCTGGGTCACCTGCATGCTGGGGGCCGCGCTCACGGGCGTGTTCATCCGCGACTTCAGGCTGCCCAACCTCTGGGGCTACACGCCCATCCATTTGCTCATTCCGCTGACCCTGTTCAGCCTGTACCGGGCCTTCCGGTTTTTGGCAGCGGGCAACATCACCGGCCACCGCAAAACCATGCAATGGCTGTACTTCAATGCCTGCATCGTCACTGGCATCTTCACCCTGCTGCCTGGGCGCTATCTGGGCCAACAGGTTTGGGGCCAATGGCTG
>JBIKRC010000312.1:0-3179 GCA_044349375.1 Limnohabitans sp. | reverse complement strand
TGGCGTGCACAGCGATTCGCACACGCTGGCCTTTTCTTTTTTCGGAGACAACCCATGGCTGGCTACAGCGATCCCGGTTTTGACACTTTGGCCCTGCATGCAGGCGCTGCCCCCGACCCGACCACCGGCGCGCGTGCGGTGCCGATCCACCTGACCACTTCTTTTGTGTTTGAGTCGAGCGACCAGGCCGCAGCCCTCTTCAACCTGGAGCGCCCTGGCCACGTCTACAGCCGCATCAGCAACCCCACCAACGCGGTGCTGGAGCAACGCATCTCGGCTTTGGAAGGTGGCATTGGCGCCATCACCACCGCCAGCGGGCAAGCGGCTTTGCACCTGGCCATTGCCACACTCATGGGCGCAGGCTCGCACATCGTGGCCTCTTCGGCTTTGTACGGCGGCTCACACAACCTGCTGCACTACACCCTGAGCCGCTTTGGCATCCGCACGACATTCGTCAAACCTGGTGACCTGGACGCCTGGCGCGCCGCCGTGCAGCCCGACACCAAACTCTTTTTTGGCGAAACCGTGGGCAACCCCGGCATGGACGTGCTCGACATCGAAGCGGTGAGCGCCATCGCCCACGAGGCGGGCGTGCCCTTGCTGGTCGACTCTACGCTCACCTCGCCCTGGCTGATCAAACCTTTCGATCACGGGGCCGATCTGGTTTACCACTCGGCCACCAAATTTTTGTCGGGCCACGGCACCGTGGTGGGCGGCGTGGTGGTCGATGGCGGCAGCTTTGATTGGGACAAGTCCGGCAAATTCGCCGAACTAAGCCAAGCCTACGAAGGCTTTCACAACATGGTGTTCAGTGAAGAAAGCACCGTGGGTGCCTTTTTGCTGCGCGCTCGGCGCGAGGGCCTGCGTGACTTTGGGGCCTGCATGAGCCCGCACACCGCTTGGCTGATTTTGCAAGGCATTGAAACCCTGCCCCTGCGCATGGCCCGCCATGTGGAAAACACCGCCAAAGTGGTCGAATTTTTGGCCGCGCACCCGCTGGTCGGCCGCGTCGGCCACCCGATGCTGGAAAGCCACCCCAGTCATGCGCTGGCGCAAAAACTCTTGCCACGCGGTGCCGGCTCGGTGTTCAGCTTCGACATCAAGGGCTCTCGCGCCCAAGGTCAAAAGTTCATCGAAACCCTCAAGGTCTTCAGCCACCTGGCCAACGTGGGCGACTGCCGCAGCCTGGTGATCCACCCGGCCAGCACCACGCATTTCCGCATGAGCGACGAAGCCTTGGCCGCTGGCGGCATCGGCCCCGGCACCATCCGCTTGTCGATTGGCCTGGAAGACCCAGCCGACCTGATCGACGACCTGAAAAAAGCCCTCAAGGCCGCAGAAAAGGCCTGATCGCCATGCAGATTCGCGCCTACCAAAGTTCTGACGAAGCTGCCGTGGTGGCTTTGTGGCAAAGCTGTGACCTGACCCGCCCCTGGAACGATCCCTTCAAGGACATCGCCCGCAAGTTGCAAGTGCGCCCGGACCTGTTTTTGGTGGGCGAAGTGCAGGGCCGCTTGATGGCCAGCGCCATGTTCGGCTACGAAGGCCATCGCGGCTGGGTGAACTACCTGGCCGTCTCGCCGGACCACCAACGACAAGGCCACGCCAAGGCCATGATGCAGCACGGCGAAGCCCTGTTGCTGGCCTCGGGCTGCCCCAAAATCAATCTGCAAGTGCGTGCCAGCAATGCCGCTGTGCTGGCTTTTTACCAATCGCTGGGCTATCAAGACGACCAAGTCGTCAGCATGGGCAAACGCCTGATCCCGGACCATTGAACACCCCCACACCATGCACATCCAACTGCCCACACACCCGCTGTACGCCTACACCGGCGGCAAAGACTTCAACCCAGACCAGCCCACCGCCGTGTTCATCCACGGCGTGCTCAACGACCACAGCGTCTGGATTTTGCAAACCCGCTACATGGCGCACCACGGCTGGAACGTGCTGGCCATTGACCTGCCGGGGCACTGCAAAAGCGAAGGCAAGCCACCCCAAAGCGTGGAAGAAGCGGCTGACACCGTCATTGCCTTGCTCGATTCGATGAAGATCGAAAAAGCTGCGCTGATCGGCCACAGCTTTGGCTCGCTGATCGCGCTCGAAGCCACCGCCCGCGACGCGGCAGCGCACCCGGGGCGCATCAGCCACCTGGTCATGGTCGGCACGGCCTACCCCATGCGCGTGTCGCCTGCCCTGCTCGAACAGTCGGTCAGCGCCCCGTTCAAGGCGATTGACATGGTCAACAGTTTTTCGCATTCCACGTTAGCCCCACCGCCTTCGGCCCTCGGCCCCGGCACTTGGTTGTATGGCGGCAGCAAAGCGCTCATGCGCCGCGTGCTGGCCAGCAACACACAGGTCAACGTGTTCCACACCGGCTTCAAGGCCTGCGACGACTACCGAGGCGCAGAGGCCGCCATGCCGCAAGTGGCCTGCCCCACCCTCTTTGTGCTGGGCACCGCCGACCAGATGACGCCACCCAAAGCTGCACAACGCCTGATTGACCTGTGCGCCAAGCCCAAAGTGGTGAAGTTGTCCGCAGGCCATTCGCTCATGACCGAAGCGCCCGAGGGCGTGTTGCAGGCGCTCAAGGATTTTTTGAAACCATGAGCTGGACGGCCATTCGCGAACAGGGGATCGCTTTTTAAAACATGAACACACTGATTGCCAACATCACCCCGCCCTTGTCGGCCGCGAGGGCCAAGCAAATCGCCCAAACGCTGGACCTGCGGGCTTTGCCGCGCGACTTTCTGGACAACCCCTACCCGGTCTATGCCGCGCTGCGCGAGACCGAGCCTTTCAAACGCATGCCCGATGGCTCTTATTTCCTCACGCGCCACGCCGATCTGGTGGCGGTGTACCGCGATGCCAAGGTCTTCAGCTCTGACAAACAAGTCGAGTTCGGCCCCAAATACAACCACGCCCCTTTCAACCAGCCACCCTACGCCACAGCCAGTGGTGTGTCCCCGCTGTTCGAGCACCACACCAACAGCCTGGTCTTCAACGACCCGCCGCTGCACACCCGGGTGCGCCGCCTGATCATGGGCGCGCTGACCCGCCGCGCCATCGAAGCCATGGAGCCCGGCCTGGTGCTGCTGGTGGACAGCCTGCTGGACAAGATAGAGACGCAAGGCGGCGGCGACCTGATCGAAGACTTTGCCTCGGCCATACCGGTGGAGATC
>JBIKRC010000311.1:0-3184 GCA_044349375.1 Limnohabitans sp. | reverse complement strand
GCCAAATTCGGCGGGGTGCTGCAGGCCTTGCCAGCCGCCTTCGGCGTATTGCTGATAGGCCTCTTTGAAGCCGGGCGTGGTGGTCACGCCGCTGCCGTTGTGAAAGGACGGATTCTTGTCTCCCTCCCAGTTCAGCGGAGAGATCACGTCTTGGTTGAGTTTGGCGCACTCTTCCAGCACAGCTTGCGCGGTTTCCAAACCGGCGTCTTCAAAGCCGGGGATCTGCGCGATCTGGTCGATGCGGGCCAGATGCTCGATGTTGAAAAGCATGTCCTTCAAGGGGGCGATGTAGCTCATGTCTTGTCTCCGATGGAGGTCCGAGGAAATAGGGGTCGGGTACAAAAAAGACCTCTCTCGGAGGCCTTTTTTGCTATCGTCAAATCATCACAGTGCGTTGGTCAACTCAGGCACAGCGGCAAACAAATCGGCTTCGAGGCCAAAGTCCGCCACGCTGAAAATCGGTGCTTCAGGGTCTTTGTTGATCGCCACGATCACCTTGGAATCCTTCATGCCCGCCAAGTGCTGGATCGCGCCCGAGATGCCGCAAGCGACGTACAACTGAGGCGCCACGATCTTGCCGGTCTGGCCCACTTGCAAGTCGTTGGCAGCGTAGCCTGCGTCCACCGCTGCGCGGCTGGCACCGATGGCGGCGCCCAGCTTGTCGGCCAGGGGCGTCATCACTTCGTTGAACTTCTCGGCGCTGCCCAAGGCGCGGCCACCCGAGACAATGATCTTGGCGGCGGTCAGCTCGGGACGGTCGTTCTTGGCGATCTCACTGCGCGTGAAGCTGCTCTTGCCGCTGTCGGCTTGGGCAGCTGTGCTTTCCACCGCGGCGCTGCCACCTGTGGCGGCAGCAGCGTCAAAGCCAGTGGTGCGCACGGTGATGACTTTGGTGCCGTCGGTGCTTTGCACGGTGGCGATGGCGTTGCCAGCGTAGATGGGGCGCTCGAACGTGTCGGCCGAAATGACTTGCGTCACATCACTGATCTGCGCGACATCCAATTTGGCGGCCACGCGGGGGGCCACGTTTTTGCCAGCAGCGGTGGCTGGGAACAAGATGTGGCTGTAGTTGGCGGCGATGGCCAGCACTTGAGCTGCGACGTTTTCGGCCAGGCTGTGGGCCAAGGCTTCGCTGTCAGCGTGAATGACTTTGGCAACGCCAGCGATTTGGGCAGCTGCGGCGGCAGCGGCAGCGGCATTGTGGCCAGCCACCAGCACATGCACATCGCCACCGCAAGCGGCGGCAGCGGTCACGGTGTTCAGGGTAGCGCCCTTGATCGAGGCGTTGTCGTGTTCGGCAATAACGAGTGAAGTCATGAGATTTCCTTGGATGGTCAGATGACCTTTGCGACGTTTTTCAATTTATCAACCAGCGTGGCCACATCCGGCACCTTGATGCCAGCGCTGCGCTTGGCGGGCTCGGTCACTTTCAGGGTCTTGATGCGGGGGGTCACATCGACGCCCAAGTCTTCGGGTTTGAAGTTATCCAGCTGCTTTTTCTTGGCCTTCATGATGTTGGGCAGCGTCACATAACGCGGCTCGTTCAGGCGCAGGTCGGTGGTGATCACAGCAGGCAGGCTGATGCTCAGCACTTCCAAGCCACCGTCAATTTCGCGGGTCACTTGGGCTTTGCCGTCGACGATTTCGACCTTGGAGGCAAATGTCGCTTGGGGCAAATCGGCCAACGCCGCCAGCATCTGGCCGGTTTGGTTGCAGTCGTCGTCAATCGCTTGTTTGCCCAAGATGATCAGGCCGGGTTGCTCTTTGTCGACCAAGGCCTTGAGCAGTTTGGCCACGGCCAGCGGCTGCAGGTCCATGTCAGCGGGGGTCTCAACCAAAATGCCGCGATCGGCACCGATGGCCATCGCGGTGCGCAGGGTTTCTTGGCACTGGACCACACCACAAGACACGGCAATCACTTCGGTGGCAAAACCTTTTTCTTTCAGGCGCACAGCTTCTTCGACAGCGATCTCGTCAAAGGGGTTCATGCTCATCTTGACGTTGGCAATGTCCACGCCCGAACCATCGGACTTGACGCGTACCTTGACGTTGTAGTCCACCACCCGTTTGACGGGAACCAGAATTTTCATGAAAACTTCTCCATTGATATCAAAACCCAAGCACCTTGAAACGCCGCGATGTCGTTGACGTTACGTCAACGTCAATTGTGCCTCAAAACCGTCAAAGCGGCACCTCACATGGCAGAAAAAAGCACGACCGTTCGAATTTTAGAGCGAAATCTCAAATCCCCAATCACGCTTGAAAAATCAATTCACCGGGTCCGGACCGCTGTGCGTCACCGCCCCCAGACGGGCTGCTGACACCAGCTTGGCATATTTTTCAAGAACGCCCGACAACCTTGGTCTTGGCCGTGCAGCCGCGGCCTGTGCACGCGCAGCCAAAATCTCCGGGCTCAACAGCACATCGAGCGTGCCCGCATGGGCATCGAGCCGGATGCGGTCCCCGTCTTCAAGCCAGGCAATCGGACCATTGTCCGCCGCTTCTGGCCCGATGTAGCCCACCATCATGCCCCGGGTCGCGCCGGAAAAACGGCCATCGGTCAACAGGGCCACTTTTTCGCCCATGCCCTGCCCGTAGACCAGCGCCGTCACACCCAGCATCTCCCGCATGCCCGGGCCACCTTTGGGGCCTTCGTTGCGAATCACCAGCACGTCTCCCGCCGCATACGTTTGTTGCGTGACCGCCTCGAAACATTCCTCCTCGTTCTCAAAGACGCGCGCCGGGCCTTCAAACACCAAAGACTTCAAGCCCGCCACTTTGATCAAAGCGCCTTCGGGTGCCAGATTGCCTTTGAGCACCACGACACCGCCCGTGGGGCTGATGGCCTGCGTCACCTGCCGAACCACTTGGCCATCCGGCAAAGGGACATCGGCCAAATCCTCCGCCAAAGTGCGTCCAGACAAGGTCAAGGCATCGCCATGCAAGTGTCCGCCTTCCAGCAAAGACTTCAACACCGAGCGGACCCCGCCCACGCGGTGCAAATCGACCGCCAAAAACCGCCCGCCGGGTTGCAGATCGGCAATCAAGGGGGTTCGGGCAAACACGGCCGCCACATCGTCCAAAGTGAAAGAGATGCCGACTTCGTGGGCGATGGCCGGCAAATGGAGGCCCGCATTGGTGGACCCGCCCGTGGCGGCCACAGCCGCGCAAGCGTTTTCAAGGG
>JBIKRC010000310.1:0-3188 GCA_044349375.1 Limnohabitans sp. | reverse complement strand
CGCAGGGTGCGCGTGTCGGTCAGAAAGACGCGGGTTTTCAGGCCCGCCGCTTCTATCTGGGCCTGGGTCAAGGGCTGCGTGACCATGTTGTTGGATAAGATGGGCAGCAGTTTGTTTTTGGTCAGCGGGCTCAGGGCCTGGCCGGTGTAGCCACCTGTGCACACGGCCACGCGTTTGGCGCGCACGGTGCCACCGGGGGTGCGCAGGTGGTGCACGCCGTTGATGGTTTCCCAGCCTTGCACGGGGCTGGCGGTGTGCAGTTTCACACCCAGGGCGCGGGCTTTGCGGATCAGGCCAAAGGTGAACTTGAGTGGGTGGATGCCCACGCCTTCTTGTTCCCACATGGCGCCTGCAGCGTCGTGGTCGTTGAAGTGGTTTTGCCGCAATTCGTCGGCCGAAAGAATTTGGGTTTTGTAGCCAAAAATCTCGTTGCGAACCCGGGCCTGCTCTTTCAGGTAGGCGACTTTTTCGGGGCGGTGCGCCACGTACAGGTGGCCGCCGTCGGTGGCGTCGCAGTCGACTTCGAAGGCCAGGTTTTTGAAGTTCTCGAAGCCCGTGCGGATTTCGGTGTCCAGTTTTTTGGCCACGTCCAGGCCCCAGCGCTCGATCCACTGCGCACGCGACAGGCGGCCGCTGGCGTTTTGACCCTGACCACCGCTGCGGCTGGAGCACCCCCAGGCGCTCTGGTTGGCTTCGAGCACCACAGCCTGAATGCCCTGCTCTTGCGCCAGGTACAAGGCGGTCGAGATGCCGGTCGAGCCCGCACCGATGACCACCACATCCACGTCCATGTCGTGCTGCACCGGACCATCGTCAGGCGGCGGCGTGCCTGCACTGGCGACCCAGTAGCTGGGCGCGTAGACCCGGCCTGCACCGGGGGTGGCATGCACCAGCGGGTCGTATTGGGGGTCGTAGCGGGTGTCGCTGCTGGCGGGGGCGTGGGGCGTCATGAGCGGTTTCTCAAAATAGGGCAAGGCGGATCGCACCTCTTCGGTACGACCGATCTGCTGTCAACTTACTTGGCGGCAGGCAGGTTGGGGCGGTTTTTGCGAAATGCGCTCTTGGAGAGAATCTTTCCGTCCTTGAACGCAAAGATGTCCACGCCGTCGGTTTCCACGCGCGAGCCGTCGGTGGCGGTGCCGACATAGGTCCATTCGGAAACCCCAAAGTCGCCTTGCACAAAATGCTTGCCCTTGGTCCACTGCGCATCGGGCACGGTGGCCCAAGCGCCTGGAAAGGCTTTTCGCAAGGCTTCGTGGCCCTGGTGGCGTGAGCCGCAGGCGTCCGGGCCACCCGCGGTCATGAAAACGCCATCGGGGTGCATGAAACTCAACAGGGCTTCCACGTCATGGCGGTTCCAGGCGTCGGAAAAGGCTTCGAGGGTGGCGATGGTGACAGGGGTTGACAAGGTGGCTCTCCAAACGGTGATCAATGGACTTTGAGAATAGCCCATCGCGGCGTGCTGCATAGAGCCAGATCGGGTAAATCAGGTGTGCCAGCAGGCTTGCTTATACTGAATGACATGACCAGTCGTCACCGCACCAAAGATGTCCAGTGGGAGAGTTTGTTTAGCTTGCAGGACAAGCCCGCCATGCCCTTGCAGCAGCGCCTGCGGCTGGCTGCTGTCGAGGCCATTTTGGAAGGTCGTTTGCCTCCCGGCGCCACCTTGCCCTCCTCGCGTGAATTGGCCAAAGCCCTGGGCCTGAGCCGCAACACCGTCACCTCGGCCTATATGCGCTTGATTGACGATGGCTTTTTGGAAGCGCATCCGCGCAGCGGTGTGTTTGTCAAAGTGCATGGCGATCCGCGCCCATCGGGTATGGCCAAGGCCGATTGGCGCGCCAAGCCTTTGCCCGAGCCTGTGCGCATGCCACCAAGCCCGCCCGAGCGTGAGGCGCCCGCGATGGCCCCACTGAGCTCGCCGGACTGGTCAGCGCGTATGATCCGATCACTGAGCGACCGCCGCACCCTGGCCAAGCCCGACCAATGGCGGCAATATCCTTATCCCTTTGTTTACGGCACCTTTGATCCGCAGCTGTTTCCGACCGAAGCGTTTCGCGAGTGTTGCGTGCACAGCCTGGCACGCGCTCATTTGCCTCAGTGGACACCCGACTTTGAGTTGGGCGATGTGCCCGAGTTGATTGAACAGATTCGTCTGCGCCTTTTGCCCAAGCGCGGGGTGTTTGCACTGCCCGAAGAAATCCTGATCACCGTGGGTGCCCAGCACGCCTATTACATGCTGGGCGAGGCCCTGTTCGATGCGCAATCCCGTGTGGGCCTGGAAGAGCCGGGGCACCCGCATGCGCGCAACAGCTTTGCCGCGCGCGAGCCTCAGTGGCAGCCCTTGGCGGTGGACGATCAGGGGTTGGTGGTCGACCATTTGCCGCCGCTGGACTATGTGTATGTGACGCCCTCGCACCAGAGCCCGACGACGAGAACCTTGTCTTTGGAGCGGCGCAAGCGTTTGCTGGCTCTGGCCGAGCAGAGCGACTTTGTGGTCATCGAAGACGACTACGAGGCCGAAAATCTGTATGTGGGCGAACCCGTTCCTGCGCTCAAAAGCCTGGACAAGGTCGGGCGTGTGATTTATGTGGGCTCAATTTCCAAGAGCCTGTCTCCGTCTTTGCGCCTGGGCTACATCGTCGCGCCGCGTGCCCTGATTGCCGAGTTGCGGTTTTTGCGTCACGCCATGGTGCGACACCCCAGCGCATTTTTGCAGCATGCGTTTGCGCATTTTTTGTCGCTGGGACACCACGAGACACATGCCCGGCGCGTGAACCAGGCCTTGCAGGCACGCATGCAGGCCTTGCGTGAAGCCTTGATCCGTGAATTGCCAGATTTTCAGTTTGTCTTGCCCACGGGCGGCGCTTCGGTGTGGGTGCGTGCGCCTGATTGGGTGGATACGGGTGAGCTGGCGCTCATGGCGCGTGAGCAGGGTGTCTTGATTGAAGCGGGTGAGGTGTTTTTCATGCACCCGCCTTATCCCTGTCCGTTTTTCCGTTTGCGCTTGTCTTCCATCGGTGTGGACCACATCGGCCCGGGCATCCGGGCCCTGGCCGTGGCGGTGCTAGCGCTGGCCCAAGCACGCGGCGTGCCCAGAGTCCTGGTACACCTGCACTGATCTGTCGCAACTTCGCTTTTGTACAGACCTAAAGCAGGGCTTACATCTTGCCTTTCCAGGGCACCAG
>JBIKRC010000309.1:0-3190 GCA_044349375.1 Limnohabitans sp. | reverse complement strand
GTTCCAGTGTTTTACCGCCCACCTGGGTGTTGACGTATTTGGCCAGGGCCTCGCCACGCAAAGCGCCCCGATTCAAAATCGGCAGCATCCAGTCGGTGATCTCGGCCTCCTGCATGGACTCGGCCACACGCACCAGCTCCGCCGGATTTTTGCCGCTGGCGTACAAGGCGGCCACCAAACTCCCCGCCGACGTGCCCACCACATGGCTGGGCCTGAGACCGGCCTCTTCCAGCACCTGGATCACGCCCACATGGGCAAACCCTCGCGCCGCGCCGCCACCCAGCGCCAGCCCCAACCGAACCTCGCGCCGCTCGGCCGCAGGCGGGCTGGGTTCTTGCGGCTTGCTGGACTGCAAGCTGCCGCAGGCCGTCAAAACCACCAGCGCCAACACCAAACCAAGCCGCAGCCCCACTCGCCTGAGCCCACCACCCGCCGTGGATTGCCCTGCGGTTTCGACCCGCAAGCCATGGCTTATCCCTTGCACTGTTTGCATGTATTCCTCAAATCTTATTGATAACGATTCGCATTTGGCTTAAACTTTGGCCATTCACACCAGCAGTACCCGAGAAACCATGACACCGTCCCCATCCCTGTTGAGCATTGTCTGCCTCCTGAGCGCCACATCGGCCCTGGCGCAAGACAAAGTGCTGAACATCTACTCTGCCCGGCATTACCCCACCGATGAAGTCATGTACAGCGACTTCACCAAAGCCACGGGCATCAAGATCAACCGCGTGGATGCCGACGATGCCGGTATTCTCGCCCGACTCAGGGCCGAGGGCGCAGCATCTCCCGCTGACGTGATTTTGCTGGTCGACGCCGCCCGCCTGTGGCGTGCCGAAGTCGATGGTCTTTTCCTGCCCATCAAATCCAAACTCCTGGAAGACGCCATCCCCGCCAACCTGCGGGCCAAACCCGCCGACAACGGCGGCACGGCCTGGTTTGGCCTGTCCACACGGGCACGCGTGATCGTGTACGACAAAGTCAAGTTCAACAAAACCGATGTGGACAGCTACGAAAAACTGGCCGATGCCAAACTCAAGGGCAGCTTGTGCATTCGCAGCGGCTCACACCCCTACAACCTGAGCTTGTTTGGCGCCATGACCGAGCACCTGGGTCCGCAAAAAACCGAAGCCTGGCTCAAAAGCCTGGTGGACAACATGGCGCGCAGTCCCAAAGGGGGCGACACCGACCAGATCAAGGGCGTGGCTTCAGGCGAATGCGGCGTGGCCGTCACCAACACCTATTACCTGGCCCGCATGTTGCGGTCGTCCAACCCTGCAGACAAAGCCGTGGCCGAAAAAGTGGGTGTGGTCTTTCCCAACCAAAGCAGCTGGGGCACGCACATGAACGTGGCCGGTGGTGCCGTGGCCCGCCATGCCAAAAACAGTGACAACGCGGTCAAGTTCCTAGAATACCTGGCCAGCCCCTCAGCCCAAAATCACTTTGCAAACGGCAACAACGAGTGGCCAGCCGCCAAGGGCGTGAGCTTTGACAACCCGGCCCTCAAAGCGATGACCGGCGGCAGCTTCAAAAGCGAGTTGCTGCCGATCAGCGCTGTGGGCATGAACCAGGTCAAGGTGCAGCAAATGCTGGACCGCGTGGGTTTCAAGTGACGTCAGACATCACAGGAACTTGACGCGCGCGATCAAGGCCTCATGACTGACTTGCGGCGTCTGCAGGTTCCCCTGGGCACCATAGCCCACCACCACACCCATGCCCGCCACCGGGGCCAGACTGTCCAGCTGAAAACGCCCCACGCCAGGTGTTTGGCGGATGAAGCATTTCTCGTCAAAGTACAGCCGGTCACCGTTGGCATCGATCTCGTCGCTGTCGACCGTCTCAAAGCCAATCAAGGCGCGCACGCCGGCCAGGTCACCGCCGCCCTCGACGGCGGTGAGGGTCTTTTGGGTGGGATCAATCAGAAAACACGGCATGGCCAAACTCCTGCGTTACAAGAAAAAAGGGCAGCTTAAGCCAGTTCGGCCTCGGCTGGGGTCTGCGCCACCGGGGTAGCCACAGAAGCGGCCGGGGTACGGATCAGGTGGTCAAAGGCGCTCAAAGCGGCTTTGGCACCTTCACCCGCAGCGATCACGATCTGCTTGAAAGGCACGGTGGTGCAATCGCCCGCTGCGAACACGCCGGGCACATTGGTGTGGCCTTTGGCGTCCACCACGATTTCGCCGAATTTGCTCAGCTCAACCGTGCCCTTGAGGAACTCGGTGTTGGGCACCAGGCCAATTTGCACAAATACACCTTCCAACTCGACCCAATGGTCATCGCCGGTCGTGCGGTCTTTGTAGCGGATGCCGTTGACTTTGCCGCCATCGCCTGTGATTTCGGTGGTCTGCGCGTGGGTGTGCACCGTGACGTTGGGCAGGCTATTGAGCTTGGTTACCAGCACCGCATCGGCCTTGAGCTGGTCGGCAAACTCGATCACCGTGACGTGTTTGACGATGCCCGCCAAGTCAATGGCCGCTTCGATGCCCGAGTTGCCGCCACCGATCACAGCGGTGCGCTTGCCCTTGAACAACGGGCCATCGCAATGCGGGCAATAGGCCACGCCTTTGTTTTTGTACTCGGCTTCGCCGGGCACGTTGACATTGCGCCAGCGTGCGCCGGTGGACAAGATCACGGTGCGCGCCTGCAGCGTGCCGCCGTTGTCCATCTTGACCTGCACCAAACCACCGGCTTCGGTGGCGGGGATGATTTTGACGGCACGCTGCAAGTTCATGATGTCCACGCCGTACTGACGCACCTGTGCTTCGAGTGCAGCGGCAAACTTGGGGCCATCGGTTTCCAGCACCGAGATGTAGTTTTCAATGGCCATGGTGTCGTTGGTTTGGCCACCAAAACGCTCGGCGGCCACACCCACGCGGATGCCTTTGCGAGCGGCGTACACGGCAGCGGCTGCACCTGCAGGGCCACCGCCGACGATCAACACTTCATAGGGCTCTTTGGCGTCGAGCTTGGCGGCGTCGCGCTCACCGGCTTTGGTGTCGAGCTTGGCGACAATTTCTTCCACACTCATGCGGCCTGAGCCAAACACTTGGCCATTCAAAAAGACCATGGGCACCGCCATGATCTGGCGCTCTTCCACCTCTTTCTGGAAAGCGCCGCCTTCGATCACCACGGTTTTGACCTGCGGGTTGACGATGGCCATGAGCGACAAGGCCTGCACCACGTCAGG
>JBIKRC010000030.1:0-12072 GCA_044349375.1 Limnohabitans sp. | reverse complement strand
TGCGCTGTTTACCCTGATCGCGGTGCTCAGCGTGCGTGTGGTCTGGGACGATTTCCGCTTTGGCGAAACCTCACCAGGCATTGGCGTGCCGCAGTGGTGGTACACCATCTGGCTGCCGGTCTTGTCGGTGGCCATTGCCGGTCGTGCTCTGGGCTTGTTCATCCGCCGGGGGCGTCAGCCATGATCCCGACCCTCCTGTTTGTGGCCTTTGTGGTCATGATGCTCATGGGCGTGCCGATTGGCGCGGCTTTGGGTTTGGCGGGAGCCGCTTGCATTGCCCTGGCCAACTCGGACGCGCAGTGGTTTGGCCTGCTGGCTGTGCCGCAAAACTTTTACGCGGGTCTGGGCAAGTACCCGCTGCTTGCCATTCCCATGTTTGTGCTGGTGGGCTCCATCTTTGACCGCTCGGGTGTGGCGCTTCGGCTGGTCAATTTTGCTGTGGCCATCGTGGGCCGTGGCCCCGGCATGCTGCCCTTGGTGGCGATTGTGGTGGCCATGTTTTTGGGCGGTATTTCGGGTTCGGGCCCGGCCAACGCGGCAGCGGTGGGTGCGGTGATGATCGCAGCCATGTCGCGCGCCGGTTACCCCGCGTCGTTTTCGGCCAGCGTGGTCGGCGCGGCAGCGGCCACAGACATTTTGATTCCGCCTTCGGTGGCCTTCATTGTGTATTCGGTGCTGGTGCCCGGCGCCTCGGTGCCTGCGCTGTTTGCGGCGGGCATGATTCCGGGCATTCTGGCGGGCTTGGCCTTGATCGTGCCCACGGTGTGGATGGCCCGCAAGCACAAGATGGGCGCGCTGGAGGCGAGCTTGCCGCGCCCCGAATTGTGGAAAAGCTTTGTGGAAGCCGTTTGGGGCTTGGCTGCGCCGGTCTTGATTTTGGGCGGCATGCGCGCCGGTTGGTTCACGCCGACCGAGGCGGCGGTGGTGGCGGTGTTTTATGGCCTGTTTGTTGGCATGGTGATTTACCGCACGATCAAGGTGCGAGACCTGTTTGTCATCTTGCGCGAGTCGGGCGAGTTGTCGGCGGTGATTTTGCTGGTGGTGTCGCTGGCAGGCATTTTTGCCTTTTCGCTGTCCACGCTGGGGGTGATCGATCCGGTGACGAATGCCATCGTCAACTCGGGCCTGGGTGAATACGGCGTGCTGGCGCTGCTCATTTTGATGTTGATCACCGTCGGCATGTTCCTCGACGGCGTGTCGATCTTCCTGATCTTTGTGCCGCTCCTGTGGCCCATCGTGCAGTACTACAAATGGGACCCGGTCTGGTTTGGCGTGATCCTCACGCTCAAAGTGGCGCTGGGCCAGTTCACGCCACCACTGGCCGTGAACCTGATGGTGTCTTGCCGCATCGCCGGTGTGCGCATGGAAGAAACCGTGCGTTGGGTCGGATGGATGCTGTTTTCGATGTTCTTGGTCATGCTGGCGGTGATTGCTTGGCCCGAACTGGCCCTGTGGCTGCCGCGTTATTTGGGTTATTGATGTTCATTTTTTCAACAAGGAGAGAACCATGAAACTTCGTCGTCATTTGCTCAGCCTGCTGGCTGTTGCTGCTGGTTTGGGTGCTTTTACCGCCCCGGCCGTGGCCGCCGATTACAAGGCCGAATACCGCATGTCCCTGGTGTTGGGCCCGCCCACACCTTGGGGCCAGGCTGGCAAGATGTGGGCCGACACGGTCAAAGAGCGCACCCAGGGGCGCATCAACATCAAGCTCTACCCCGGCGTGTCGCTGATCCAGGGCGATCAGACCCGCGAATTCAGCGCGTTGCGCCAAGGCGTGATCGACATGGCCGTGGGCTCGACCATCAACTGGTCGCCCCAGGTCAAGGAACTGAACCTGTTCTCGCTGCCCTTTTTGATGCCCGACTACGCGGCCATTGACGCGCTGACGCAAGGCACCGTGGGCCAGAAGATCTTCCAGACCCTGGACAAGTCGGGCGTGGTGCCTTTGGCTTGGGGTGAAAACGGCTTCCGTGAACTGACCAACTCCAAGCGCCCGATCAAGTCGCCAGCCGATTTGAAGGGCATGAAAATTCGCGTGGTGGGCTCGCCCATTTACTCGGACATGTTCAGCGCCATGGGGGCCAACCCCACGCAAATGAGTTGGGCCGATGCGCAGCCTGCGCTGTCCAGTGGCGCGGTGGACGGCCAGGAAAACCCGCTGTTCTTGTTCACTGTGCTGAAAATGCACACCGTTGGACAGAAGTTCGTGACCACCTGGGGCTATGTGGCCGACCCGCTGATCTTTGTGGTCAACAAGGACATTTGGGCGTCGTGGACACCGGCTGACCAGGCCATCGTGCGCCAGGCCGCTGTGGACGCAGGCAAAGCCGAAATCGCCATTGCCCGTAAAGGCTTGGTCGAGGCCGACAAGCCTGTGCTCAAGGACATCGCCGCCATGGGCGTGACGGTGACATCTCTCTCCGCCGACGAGCGCGATGCCTTTGTCAAAATCACCCGCCCGGTGTACGAAAAGTGGAAAAACACCGTGGGTCCTGCCCTTGTGAAAGAAGCCGAAGCCGCTGTTGCTGCACGCAAGAAGTGATGTATTCGCCTGGCCAACACAACTTGTTGGCCAGGCGTTTCCAGTCTGGGTTCAGGCCATGACCCCGACAAGGGGCGCTGCGCGGTGACCCTGTGGCCTTCTTGATGCGAGCGAGACACGGGATGCCGCCAGCTGGCACCACAATCCTTGCATGCCCGTCCCGACTCACTTACACCGTCACGACCGACGTGCCCTGCTTGTGGCGCTCGTGCTGGTGGTCATCTGGGGGGGCAACTTCACCCTGCAAAAGTACCTGTTTGACCTGATCACACCGGGTGGCTTTTTGTGGGCGCGGTACCTGATCATGCCCATCTGTGCGCTGCTGCTCATGCGCTGGCGTTTTGGCCGTTGGCTGCCCCCTTTGCCTCGCAAGGACTGGATGCAGATGGCCTGGCTGGGCTTCCTTGGCCACTCCGTGCATGTAGGGTTGGTCACTTACGGCATCCACTGGTCCACGGCGTTTTCCAGTTCGGTGATCTTGGCGTGCGGACCGATTTTGACCTTGTTGATCCTGCGGTACCAGGGTCTTGAGCGGCTGACCGCAGCACAAATGTCGGGTGTGGCCTTGGCTTTTGGCGGGGTCTTGATGTTCCTGTCCGACAAGTTGCTGGGCGGCAATTGGCGCGCTGGCGGGGGTGATTTGGTTTTGTTGGTGGCGGCCGCTTTCTTTTCTTACTACACCGTGGCGGTCAAACCCGTGATGGAAAAACACGGGCCGGTCTTGACCATGGGGTACGCCACCTTGCTGGGGGGTTTGCCCGTGATGCTTTTGTCGGTGCCCGCCGGCATGGCTGCCAATTGGTCGGTGCTCGACTTTTGGGCTTGGGTGGGTTTATTCTGGTCCATTTTGGTCTCGGCCTTCATTGGCTGGTTGGCTTGGGGCTGGATCAATACCGTGCGGGGCGTGGCGCGCACGGCGCCTTTGATGTATTTGATGCCCCCCATGGCGGGCTTGTTTGCCTGGGCTTTGTCGGGCGAGCATTACAGCTGGATCAAGATGGCCGGGGCCGGCGTGACCCTGTTGGGCGTGGCGCTGGCGCAGTACGCGGGGCAAATCAAATGGCGTTTGCGGTGAAGGGCTAGCGCAGCCAAGTGTCGTAAGCGGTTTTGCAGATCAGGGCCAACACCACCACAATGAACACGTGGCGTACAAAACCCGAGCCGTGTTTCATCGCCAGCCGGGTGCCGATCAGGCTGCCAATGATGTTGGACACCGCCATGGCCAAAGCCAAGTGCCACCACACATGCCCTTGAATGGCAAACAACACCAGCGCTGAAAAATTGGTGGCCACATTGATCAGTTTGGCCGAGGCCGTAGCGTTCAAGAAGTCATAGCCCATCAAGCGGACATAGGCAAACACCAAAAAACTGCCCGCGCCGGGTCCGAAAAACCCGTCGTAGAAGCCGACCGTCAAGCCGATGGCGGCCCCAACCCAGGCCTGCTTTGCCCCTGCATAGCGGGGCGCGTGGGTGCGTCCCATGTCTTTTTTGGCCAGGGTGTACAACAGCAGAGCGGCCATCATGACGGGCAAGGCTTTGCGAAACAGTGCGGGGTCGACCTGTGTGACCACCCAGGCCCCGATCAAGGAGCCCAACAGGCCCGCGCCGGCAGCGGGCAGCAAGGCGCGCCAGGGCATGACCACCTTGCGGCTGTACTGCAAGGTGGCAAAAGCCGTGCCCCAGATCGCGGCGCTTTTGTTGGTGCCAAACAAAGTGGCGGGAGCTGCCCCCGGAAAGGTGGCAAACAAGGCAGGGATCAGGATCAGGCCACCACCGCCCACGATCGCGTCCATCATCCCTGCCAGCAAGGAGGCCAGCGAAACAATCAGTAATTCCATGGGCGCGATTGTGGCAGTGTGCCCGAGTTGTGGCTGTCACAGGCTGGTGGCCAGAGGGACAAAAAAAAGCGCCGCTTGCGCGACGCTTAGAAAAAATCACACCTCGTTGGATGCTGTTCGATGTTGGTTTTTTTAGGCTTCAGTGTCTCCTCGGCCCCCCGGGATGCAGATACTGCTGTGCATCGAGTGCTTGAAATGTAATCCCGCAAGCGCTTCGTTTTCCTCAGGGATTTCCCCATTCGGGGGAAATCCCTGACCCAAACTGACGCTAGCTTGACAAATGTGCGCACTTTGGCGTTGCCCGAGGCGTTGGATTGTGCGGTGCGCTGCGTCCTTCAAGATCCACCGAGCCGATTTTTTCCACGATCAGGTCCCGGTTCATGCATGTGCGCCAAGGCCTGTGGTTAGGGCAAGTGGCCTTGCTCCATAACCCCAAAAACAAAAGCCACTCGAAGGTGGCTTTTGAAACAAGCTTGAAACCCGTTTGGAATCAGAAGTTGTAGCTCACGCCCACGCCGAAGCCACGGATGTCAGCTTCAGGCTTGCGGAACTCGCCGCGAATGGCCACTTGCTTGTTGACTTGGTAGCTGATGCCGCCACCGTAAATCATGCCGTCGTCCAATTTGACACCGCGGTTGGAGAAACTGTTGGCTTGTGAAACCCGCATGTTGCCGTAGCCCAAACGGCCGAAGACGCTGACTGTGTTGGACACGGGCAGGGAATACAAAGCCGAAACGCTCATTTGGCTGACGCTGAGTTTGTCTGTGCCGACATTTAAAGTGCCAATGCGGTTGCCGTTGACTTCAAAAGCCAAACCATTACCCAGACGGTAGCCAGCAAAAATACCACCTCCAGTGGTTGAAGTGTGGTCAGTGAAGCGGTTGTTGAACATCTCGGCACCGGCGTAGTAGCCTGCAGTTTGAGCTTGAGCGGAAATGGCCAAAAGTGCCAAAGAAGATGCAAAAATGAGTTTTTTCATGATTTGAGTGAATTAATAGGATATTGGGCCGATAACCCGCTCAAATTGTATATATTTATAGTATTAAAATTTACTTTGTTCAAAATAAAAATGTGTATTTTTGTAATATATATAAAAAAAAATTTACCACGAAATTCAGACCAGCAGAGAAGAGAAAAATTTCAGCCGAATCAAGTAAAAAAACCCCGGTCGGGAAGACCGGGGTAGGGCTGTGTGATTCGCTTTTACTTGGCCGTCGGCATCACAAACTCAGCACCCTTGCCAATGCTCTCGGGCCAGCGCTGCATGATGGACTTTTGCTTGGTATAAAAGCGCACGCCTTCTTCGCCATAGGCGTGCATGTCGCCAAACAGCGAACGCTTCCAGCCGCCAAAACCGTGCCAGGCCATGGGCACGGGGATCGGCACGTTGATGCCGACCATGCCCACCTGAATGCGGCGGGCAAACTCGCGCGCCACGTTGCCGTCGCGGGTGAAGCAGCTCACACCGTTTCCGAACTCGTGGTCGTTGATGATCTGCACGGCTGTGCCAAAGTCGGGCACGCGCACGCAGCTCAACACCGGGCCAAAGATTTCTTCCTTGTAGATCTTCATGTCGGTGGTCACGTGGTCAAACAGCGTGCCGCCGAGCCAGAAACCGTTGTCGCAACCTGCACCGGCCTTTGCGCCGTCAAACTCGCGGCCGTCAACCAGCAGCTGGGCACCTTCGGCCACGCCCGCGTCGATGTAGCCCTTGATGCGCTGACGCGCGGCGTCGGTCACGATGGGACCCATCTCGGCGGCCAGGTTTTCACCGTTGAGCACTTGCAGCGCCTTGGTGCGCTCGATCAGCTTGGGCAAAATTTTCTCGGCCACATCGCCCACCAGCACGGCGACCGAGATCGCCATGCAGCGCTCGCCCGCCGAGCCGTAGCCTGCGCCGATCAGCGCGTCCACGGTCTGGTCGATGTCGGCATCGGGCATGACGACCAAATGGTTTTTCGCGCCGCCCAGGGCCTGCACGCGCTTGCCGTGGTGCGCGCCGGTCTCATAAATGTAGTTGGCAATCGGGGTGGAGCCGACGAAGCTGATGGCTTTCACATCGGGGTGCTCCAGCAACGCGTCCACGGCTTCTTTGTCGCCTTGCACCACGTTGAACACGCCGTCGGGCAGGCCGGCTTTCTTCAGCAAATCAGCCATGAACAGCGACGCGCTGGGATCGGTTGGGCTGGGTTTGAGGATGAAGGTGTTGCCCGCCGCAATGGCGACCGGGAACATCCACATGGGCACCATCACCGGGAAGTTGAAGGGCGTGATGCCCGCCACCACGCCCAGCGGCTGGCGTAGAGTCCAGTTGTCGATGCCAGTCGAGACCTGGTCGGTGAAGTCGCCTTTGAGCAGCTGCGGGATGCCGGTGGCAAATTCCACGATGTCGATGCCGCGCGAGACTTCGCCTTGCGCGTCGGTGAACACCTTGCCGTGCTCGGCGGTGATCATGTGGGCCAGCTCGTCTTTGTGTGTGTTCAGCAGTTCGAGGAACTTGAACATCACGCGGGCGCGGCGTAACGGCGGTGTGTCGGCCCAAGCGGGAAACGCCGCTTGCGCAGCGGCCACGGCCTTGGCCACTTCGGCGCCGTTGGCCAGGGCCACGTTGCCGGTCACGGCGCCCGAGGCGGGGTTGGTGACGGGCTGGCTGCGGCCCGAAGTGCCTGCGGCGGTTTGGCCGCCAATGTAATGGCCGATGTGGGTGATGCTCATGGAGTGCTCCTTGTGGCTTGCGCCTGTTGCTCGTGAATGTGTCCTCTGTGGGAGCCCACCCTGTTGGCGATGATGGCTGGCCACAGCGTCAAACAATCGCCCACAGGGGTGGGCTCCTACAAAAATTCAGCGCCTTGTGTGCAGCTCTTGCCCATCAAAAGCACTGAAAGTGCACTGAGTGTAGGTACCCCCGCACCCCCTCACAAGCCCGTAAAGCTGAATTGATTGTTCAAAATAGTGAACAATCAATGCATGGAAGAGCAAAAAATCAACACCCTCTGGACCCACCTGCACTGGCTGAGCGTGCTGGCACAGCAGGGCAGTTACACGGCCGCCGCCGCCCGGCTGGGCGTGAGCAAGGCCGCGATGAGCCAGCGCATCGCCGAACTGGAGCGCGCTGCCAAAGTGACCTTGGTGCAGCGCACCACCCGCAGCCTGCGTCTGACCGAGGCCGGCCAAAGGCTGGTGGATGAAACCCGCGCCTCGTTTGAGCAGATCGAGCAGAGCTTTGCCCAGGTGCGAGACTTGGCCGAGCAGCCCAGCGGTTTGTTGCGCGTCACCGCGCCGGTGGCGCTGGCCCGTCAGCAGTTGGTGCCTCTGTTCGCCGCTTTCTTGCAAGACTTTCCGGATGTGCGCATCGAGCTGGACCTGTCCGACCGCTTGAGCGCCTTGGCCACCGAAGGCTACGACCTGGCCATCCGCCACACCGCCCGCCCGCCCGACACCCATGTGGCTTGGGCGCTGTGCGCGACCGAATCGGTGCTGGTGGCCACCCGTGCTTACATTGGCCAACATGGCGATCCGCAAAGCCCCACCGAACTGCAAGCCCACAACTGCTTGCATTACCCCCGATCGCAAGACACACCCGCGTGGACTTTCGAGCCGCGTCAGCCTTCAGCAGAGGGCGAGCGCATCACGGTGCCCGTGAGTGGCAACTTCGCCGCCAACAACAGCGAAGCTTTGCGCGAAGCGGCCTTGAACGGCGCAGGCATTGCCCTCCTGCCCGACTTCAGCGCCCAAGCCGAGTTGCGCAAAGGCCAATTGGTGAGGGTGTTGCCCGACTGGAGGCCGGTGGGCGCATTCGCCGAAACCATCTACGCCATCCGGCCGTATGCACCGCATGTGCCCCGGGCGGTGACGGCGTTGGTGGCGCATTTGAGGTCAAGTTTGGAGAGCGGTTTCGGCGTCTGAAACTCACAGTCAAGGCGCAGTTCAGCGACCGGCCAGCACCGGAAACAGCTTGTGCAGCCCGTCTGCCATCACCTCAACCGCTAGCGCGGCCAGTATCAAACCCATCAGCCGTGTCATGACGTTGATGCCGGTTTTGCCCAGGATGCGGGCAATCGGGGTGGCCAGCGAGAAACAAAGCGCGGTGGCCAGGGCGATGACCACGCCGTAGCCCACGAGGGTGGCCAATTGGGCAAAGTCTTTGGCTTTTTCGGCGTAAATCACCACGGTGGACATGGTGGCCGGGCCGGTCAGCAGCGGGATGGTCAGCGGCACCACGGCGATGCTGGCCCCCATCGCGGCTTTGGCCTCTGCGTCGTGCACTTCGTCGGCGTTGGCGCGGGCTTCTGCGGGTTGGGCGTTCAACATCGACAAAGCCGATGTGAGCAGCAGCATCCCGCCACCCACCTGAAAGCTGGCCAGCGAGATACCGAAAAATTCCAGAATTTGCAGGCCCAACAGGGCACTGGCTGCGATCACCACAAAGGCAGAAAAGGACGAGACCCAAATGGTTCTCTTGCGCTGGGCCCGGCTGAAGCCCTGCGTGTAGTGAATGAAAAAAGGAACAATCGCCAAAGGGTTGACGATGGCCAGCAGGGTGATGAGCGGTTTGAAGTCCATCGCCCGATTGTGCTCTGCCTCAGGTTGCCGGTGTGCGCCTTCGGAACATGCTCCAGCCTTCCATGTGCAGCACCTTGTCGCCGTGCTGGTTGAACATTTCCCACAGGTTGCGCGTCATGCCTACATCGGGGCGTTTGCTCATGGGTTTGGTCTCGAGCACCGTGCTTTGCAGGCGCAGGGTGTCGTTCGGGTACACCGGCTTGAGCCATTTCAGACCTTCAATGCCGGGTGAGCCCAGGCTGGAGGTCTCTTGCAAGAAGTTGGTCACCATCAGCCGCATGGCCATGGCGCAGGTGTGCCAGCCGCTGGCTGACAGTGCGCCAAAGACCGAGGCTTTGGCCGCTTCGTCGTCCAGGTGAAAGGGTTGTGGGTCGAACTGGGTGGCAAAAGCGATGATTTCTTCTCGGGTCGGCGTGAGGCTGCCCAAGTCGCGTACCTGGCCCACCGCCATGTCTTCCCAAAAGTATTTGATTTCGGCCATCAACGGCCTCCCGAAATGTCCAGAAAACTCATGGTGGTGTAGCTGGCCGCATCCGACAGCAGCCAGACAATGCCCTCGGCCACTTCTTCGGCGCTGCCGCCGCGCCCTGCTGGCACCAGGTGCTGCAGGTCTTTCACCCGGTTGGGCAGGCCGCCAGAGGCGTGGATCTCGGTGTCGATCAGACCCGGGCGCACCGCGTTGACCCGGACGCCCTCTGCGGCCACCTCTTTGGCCAGGCCAATGGTGAAGGCATCGATCGCACCCTTGGCAGCGGCGTAGTCCACGTACTGGCCAGGCGCGCCCAAGCGAGAGGCGGCGCTGGACACGTTGACGATGCTGCCGCCTTCTCCGCCGTGAAGGGTGCTCATGCGGCGCACAGCTTCGCGGGCGCAGATCAGGCTGCCGATCACGTTGATGTCGAACATGCGTTTCCAGCGGGCCACGCTCATTTCGTCTACGCGGGCCTTGACGTCGACCACGCCTGCGTTGTTGACCAGCCCGGTCAGGCGGCCCAATTTGGCGTCGATGTGCTCGAACATGCGCAGCACCTGCGCTTCTTCGGCCACATCGGCCTGTACCGACATGGCTTGCCCGCCCGATGCGCGTATTTGCCGAACCACTTCGTCGGCAGCCAGCGAGTTGGCGGTGTAGTTCACCGCCACCGACCAGCCATTTTTTGCCGCCAACAGGGCGGTTGCTGCGCCGATCCCTCGGCTGCCGCCGGTCACCAACAAGACTTTGTTCATGGCATATCTCCTGCAAAAAATGTTGAGAACGGTTAAAACCCTTGTTCCATTCAAAGATTACACAACAGACAAGGAGACAGCATGGGTCGCACAGTGGACTATTACCTCGCACCGCAAAGCCCCTGGGCCTATTTGGGTCACCAGCGCCTGGCTGACATCGTGCAGCGCACGGGAGCCACGCTGCGAGTCATGCCCATCGACTTGGGCGGCAAGGTGTTTCCGATTTCAGGTGGCTTGCCTTTGGGGCAGCGTGCACCGCAGCGCCAGGCTTATCGCTTGGTGGAGTTGCAGCGCTTCAGCCAGCACTTGAATGTGCCTTTGAACCTCAAGCCCAAGTATTTCCCGGTGGGTGGCGACGATTCGGCCCGTCTGACCATTGCCGCCGATCTGGCCCATGGCCCACTGGCGGCCATGCAGATCTCGGGTGCGATTTTGGCCGCTTGCTGGGCGCAAGAGCGCAACATGGCCGACGACAAGGTGTTGGCCCAATTGCTGCAAGAGCAGAATTTGCCGGCCAGCTTGATGGACCAGTCGCGCAGCCAGGCGGTGCAAGAGCGTTATGAAAGTTACACCCAGCAGGCCATCGATGCGGGGGTGTTTGGTGCCCCCAGCTATGTGGTCGATGGCGAGATTTTTTGGGGCCAGGACCGCCTCGACTTTGTCGAGCGAGCGCTGGCCCGTTGAATTGACCTCTACACAAAAGGAAAACACATGGGAACGATGATTGAACTTCAAAGCGCAGATGGCGCACGGGTGCCCGCCTACGAGGCCCGGCCTGTTGGCACGCCCAAGGGGGCGGTGGTGGTGATCCAGGAAATTTTTGGCGTCAACAGCCACATTCGCGCAGTGGCCGATGGCTTTGCGGCAGAGGGTTACCTGGCCATGGCCCCCGCCGCCTTTCACCGCGTCAAGCCAGGGGTGGAGCTGGGTTACACCGATGCCGACATGGGAGAGGGCTTTGGCTACAAAACGGCTGCGGAGGCCTTGCCCGCACCCGGCGTGATGCAGGACATTCAGGCGGCCATTGACCATGCCGGCCAGGCCTCAGGCGGCAAGGTCGGCATCGTGGGGTATTGCTGGGGCGGTTTGTTGACTTGGCGTGCAGCCTGCACTTTGACGGGTTTGAGTGCGGCAGCGCCTTACTACGGAGGCGGTGTGACCACCGCTGCCGAAATCGCCCGTCAACCCCGGGTGCCGGTCATGGCGCATTTTGCGGAAGAAGACAAATGGATCCCGCTGGATTCGGTCGAGGCTTTCAAAGTTGCACATCCGCAAGTGCAGGTGTTCACCTACGCGGCCCACCACGGCTTCAATTGCGACCAGCGCGGTTCTTGGCATGCGCCTTCGGCCCAGCTGGCACGGGAGCGCACACTGGCGTTCTTCAAGCAGCATTTGGGCTGAGCGGATGAGTTAGGTTGGCCATACCCGAGCATGCGGGTAAGCATGGCAGCCGAAGTCATGGAGTCCCGATCAAGCCGGGGGTGACACAGGTGGGCTCATTCACCCGTACGGGCCAGGTAGCGCTTGCGCCAGAACACCAGGGCCAAGGTGGTGGCAACGGCCGCCATGCCGCCCAGCGTCCACCAAAAGCCGCTGGCCTTGTGCAGCCAGGGCATGAATTCGAAATTCATGCCGAACACCGCCGCGATCAGGTTCAGCGGCAAGAAGATCGCGGTCAGCGCCGTCAAAGTGCGCATGATGTCGTTGGTGCGGTTGCCTTGGGCGTTGAAGTGCATTTGAACGGCGGTTTCGGTGTTATGTTCCAGGCGGCGCACATGGTGAACCACCCGGTCGATGTGTTCCAGAACGTCCCGGCATCGTACTTTCAGCAACTCGTGCTCGCGCAGCGCGGTCGGGTCATCGCTCACCACCCAGTCGTCCAGGGTTTCGTTCCAGTTGAGC
>JBIKRC010000307.1:0-3193 GCA_044349375.1 Limnohabitans sp. | reverse complement strand
AGGTCATTGGCGGGCAGTTTTTTGCTGGGCTTGATTTCACCGCGCTCTGCTTTGGCTTCGTAGGCGGTATAGGCCTTCTCAAAGTCGGCACCAAACTTGTCGTGCAGATCGGGGCAGTCTGAGGGCGAGAACAAAGTCCAGTCGCCTTTTTCCATGACGCGGCGCATGAACAGGTCGGGAATCCAGTTGGCGGTGTTCATGTCATGGGTGCGGCGGCGGTCGTCGCCGGTGTTCTTGCGCAGCTCCAGAAATTCTTCGATGTCCAGGTGCCAGGTTTCCAAATAAGTGCAAACCGCGCCTTTGCGCTTGCCGCCTTGGTTCACGGCCACAGCGGTGTCGTTGACCACTTTGAGGAAAGGAACGACGCCCTGGGACTCACCGTTGGTGCCCTTGATGTGCGAGCCCATGGCGCGAACGCGCGTCCAGTCGTTGCCCAGGCCACCCGCAAACTTGGACAGCAGGGCGTTTTCTTTGATGGATTCGTAAATGCCGTCCAAGTCGTCGGGTACGGTGGTCAGGTAGCAGCTGGACAACTGGGGACGCAAAGTGCCGCTGTTGAACAAGGTGGGGGTGGACGACATGAAGTCAAACGACGACAGGATTTCATAGAACTCGATGGCGCGCGCTTCGCGGTTGATTTCGTTGACCGACAAGCCCATGGCCACGCGCATGAAGAAAGCCTGCGGCATTTCGATGCGTTGCTTGCGCACGTGCAGGAAATAGCGGTCGTACAAGGTCTGCAGACCCAGGTAGTCGAACTGCAGGTCCCGCTCGGGCTTGAGGGCTTCGGCCAGTTTTTTCAGGTCAAACTGTGCGAGCTTGGCGTCGAGCAGGTCGTTGTCGATGCCTTTTTTGATGAACTGAGGGAAGTAGTGGATGTATTCCTCGGCCATTTGGTCTTGCGCCACTTCTTTGCCCAGGATTTCCTTGGCAATGGTGTGCATCAGCAGGCGCGCGGTGACGTAGGTGTAGTCCGGGTCTTTTTCAATCAGCGTGCGCGACGCGAGGATGGAGGCCTTGTACACCTCTTCCATGGGCACACCGTCGTACAGGTTGCGCATGGTCTCGGCCAGGATCGGCTCGGGACGCACGTCTTTGCCCAGACCGGCGCAGGCGTTGACCATCAGGGATTTGAGGTAGTTCAGGTCCAGCGCGATGCGCTTGCCACCATCCAGTACGTGCAACGCAGGCTCTTGCACGACCGGCGCGGCTTGCTGGGTTTGCTGTGAGCGCTCTTGCGTGCGACGCTCGCGGTACAGCACATAGGACCTGGCCACTTCATGGTTGCTGCTGCGCATCAGGCCCAACTCGACCTGGTCTTGCACGTCTTCGATGTGAAAAGTGCCGCCACCGGGGCGGGAGCGCATCAGGGCGCGCACCACGTTCTGGGTCAATTCTTCGACGACTTCTCGCACGCTGGCAGACGCTGCGCCTTGGGTGCCGTGCACCGCCAAAAAGGCTTTCATCATGGCCACGGCGATCTTGTTGGGCTCGAAAGGCACCACGGCACCGTTGCGGCGGATGATCTGGTAGTGGTTGAGGGGGTGCACCGAGGCATCGCCAGCCCGGTCTGCAGGCAGGTTCATCAGGCCGGAAGAAGCCGAGGGGATGGTCAGGTCAATTTGCATGGTCATTTTTTAATTTATGGTCTGGGTTGTATCGGTCAAAAAGGCTTCAAATGCCGCTCTGGCATGTTTGTGAAATTTTGTAACAGACACTATATCTGGTGTCTGCAGTCATGACAAGCCACTACAGGTAGTGTACGAGCTCTGATTTGAGCCCTGCAATGAATGTGCTGGGTGGTGGCTTGGCGCAAGTGCCATTCATGGATTTTTCAGAGGTTGAAAAAAGCCGCTGAATATCAACCAATCAGTGGGTTTTGTAGAGCGATGCCAGTCGCGATGCGACTTCCGGGGGCTTTTCTTGCTCAATCGCTCGATTTCACTTCTGTGTCAGATGATTGGGCCTCGGTCCAAAATTGGCAAAACGCTTTTTTGTAACTTTTAAAACGTAAAAAAAGCTAAAAATTATTTTTTTGTGTCGCATCAAAAACACACAGGAAAGCAGTGATCGGGCAATTGCAGGCTTGCTTTCAGGCGTTGCCAGTCAAAGCCCGTTCCCGGATCGCCCTTGCGGCCTGGCGCAATGTGCTCATGGCCCGCCACATGTGCAATGGGGTGGCGCCGATGTAAGTCCAGGCACAGCCGACTCAGTTGCTCATACTGGGCGTCCTCAAACACATCGCCCTCCAAGCCTTCGAGTTCAATACCGATCGAGTCGTCATTGCATTGGGGGCGACCTCTGTATTCGGACTGACCGGCATGCCAGGCCCGATCGTCGGTGCTGACAAACTGCCACAGGCTGCCGTCACGCCGGATATAAAAGTGCGAGGACACCTGCAGGCCACGGATTTGCGTGAAATACGGGTGGGCATCCCAGTCGAGCTGGTTGGTGAACAGCGCTTGCACCTCTTGGCCACCGTATTGGCCGGGCGGCAGGCTGATGGAATGGATGACGAGCAAATCTATGCAAGCGCCTGGCGGTCTGGGGCCAAAGTTGGGTGAATCCAGCCTTTGAGCGGGCGCGTACCAGCCCTGGTCCCAAAGGTCGGTGGGTTCAGAGGCGTGTTCAGGCATGGCTGGACGGGGTCGGTGGCGGTGGTTGGGCGCGTCAGGATGGCCCCGGGTTTTCACGCCGGGTTGCGGTCTTGTGCAGCTGCGCGGTGCTCGGCGCTGCAGTACAGGCCTTTTTCACCCGTGACGGCTTCGTCTTGCGGCAAGTGGATGCCGCAATGCAGACAGACCGCCATGTTGGTGGGCGTGGCCGTGGCCGGGGGCTGCTCTTTGGGCGCGTCTGATTTGACGCGGCGGCTTCGCTTGAAAGCCCAGATCGCCAGCAAAATGACCAAGATCCAAATCAGGTATTTCATCCCACGCGTCCAATCAAGACTTCCAATACAAAGCGCGAACCCGCGTAAGACAGCAGCAGCAAGCCCGCACCGATGTAAAGCACCCGCACGGCGCGACGGCCCCGCCAGCCCCATTGGCTGCGGCCCACCAGCAAGGTGGCAAAGGTGATCCAAGACAGGACGGCAAAGACGCGCTTGTGGTCCCAGCGCCATGGGTTGTGGCCTTGGCCATACAGGGCCTCGCCAAACAGGGCGCCTGCCACCAAAGTGGCCGTCAACAGCACA
>JBIKRC010000308.1:0-3193 GCA_044349375.1 Limnohabitans sp. | reverse complement strand
CCCAAGCCTGCACCAGCACCGCCATGAAGCGGTGCTCCGACTCAAACGGAATCACATCCAGACGGCGCACAGCGCTCAGCAGCTCGGCGCTCAGGCCCGCCTTGTGCGCCAGCGTCATCAAAGCGCCTTCGGTCGGGTCGCCCACCATGCGCCAGGCTCCGGCTGCACGGACTGCTTGTGCCCCATTGGTCGCGCCTGCAACCCCCTGCAACGGCGAAAGCGCGGCTTGCGCCTGGGCCGGGGCCTGCAGCTCAATGCGCGCCTCGTTGCACAAGCCCGCACAGCGGGCCAGGGCCAGCAGCTGCGGCGTGTGCTCGGGCTGCACAGCGGTGTCGCCCGCCCAAAAGCCTCCGAGCGGCGCATAGCCCGCACCTGTCACGCGCAAGCGCTGGCCGGGCAAAACCAAGTGCACAGCGGTCATCTCGTTTTGGGTCAAAGTGCCGGTTTTGTCCGAGCAAATCACGCTCACCGAACCCAGCGCCTCCACCGCAGGCAAGCGCCGCACGATGGCGTGTTGTCGGGCCATGCGGCGCGTGCCGATGGCCAGCAAGACCGTGACGATGGCGGGCAGCCCCTCGGGGATCGCGGCCACCGCCAGGCCCACCACCGCCATGAACAATTCCTGCGCGGGCAAATGCGCGGCCCAATAACCATAAGCAAAAGACACCGCTCCCACCCCCACGATGAAAGCCGTGATCTGGCGGGCAAACTGGTCGAGCCTGCGCGTCAGCGGCGTGACCAGCACCTGCACGCCGCCCACCAGGGTGCCGATTTGCCCGATCTCGGTGCGCGTCCCGGTGGCCACCACCACACCCATGCCCTGCCCCGTGGCCACCAGCGTGCCCGAATACGCCATGCACTGGCGGTCGCCCATGGGCGCATGGGCCAGCACGGCCTCGGTGTGTTTGCTCACCGGCACCGACTCGCCCGTGAGCGCCGCTTCGGTGATGCGCAGGTTCTTGCAACGCAGCAGGCGCAGATCGGCCGGCACCTTGTCGCCCGATTCGAGCAGCACCAGATCGCCTGGCACCAGCTCCCCTGCATCCACCGGCTGGCGCGCACCCTCGCGCCACACGTTGGCTCGGCTGGCCAGCAGGCCACGCACCGCGTCCATGGCTTTTTCGGCTTGGCCCTCTTGCACAAAACCTATCAAGGCATTGATCAGCACCACCGCCAAAATCACCAGCGCGTCCACATGAAACTGCAGCGCCAAGGTCACGCCCCCGGCGATCAACAAAACATAAATCAACGGGTTGTGAAACTGCAGTAAAAAACGCCGCCAGGCAGGCACGCCCTGCATGGCGGGCAACCGGTTGTGACCATGCGTGCGCAACCGTTGCGCCGCCGCTGTGGGCGACAGGCCTTGCGCTGGGTCCACCTCCTGCGCCTGCAACACCTGCTCAGCAATTTGCGCGTGCCAGTCTGTTCTGGGCTCAGGCCCGGTTACAGGCCCAGTCAAAGGCGTGTTCACTGACAAACGATGGTCGGATGATGGCCCGCCCGACACGCCTCAGGCTTTCAAAATCATCACCGGCACGGGCGACTGCGCCAGCACCTTTTGCGCCACACTGCCCAGCAGCATGGCCGACACACCGCCACGCCCGCGTGAGCCCAGCGCAATCAGGTCGCAGCCCAAGGACTTCTGCGCTTCCAAAATGCCTTTGAGCACCGAAGCGCTCTCCAGCGTCGCGCTCTGATAAGGCACCTTCAGGGCCTCGCATTGGCTGCGCAACACCCCCAGATGCTGCTCGGCCCAAGCCGCCGCCTCTTGGCTGTGGGCCTGCTGACCCAGGGTCGAAGCCTGACCCACACCCGCGTACAGATAAGGATCAATCACCATCAGGCCACAGACCTGCGCGCCCTGACATTGCGCCAACTCAATGACCAATCGAGCCGCGGCCAAAGCGGCATCGGAACCATCGATGGGCAACAAAATCTTCTTGAACATGGTGACAGCGCCTTACGGTGAATCAAAAAATCCATCCTATGGACTTGCCCCAACCTGTGTCTTGACGCAAGTCATTCCAATCGCAAGTTGACTTCCATCAAGACGGTCAAACTGAGGGCGCAGCATGCTCACGGTGCTGCTTGGCCCAGTGGTGGTCACGCTGGCGCGGCAGTTTGTGAAGGTGGAACAAGGGGCAGCACTGAGTCTTGATTGCGCAAAATGACGAGTGCCAGATACGCTTGAGGCGATAAGGCCGCGTTAACATCAGCCTCTTAAGCTGCAAGCCTTCCAACCATTCCCGCTGCACACATGAACGACCACACCTCCGTAGAGCCCAAACGCAAAGGCCTGTCCCGCGTCTGGCACGCGTTTTTTTATTCGCTTGAAGGTTTGCGTGCCGGTTGGCTCGAACCCGCGTTTCGGCAAGAGGCGATTTTGGCCCTGCTGATCTTGCCGGGGGCTTGGTGGTTGGGCCAAAGCTGGGTGGAGGTGGTCTTATTGATCGGCGTGGTGGTGGCGGTGCTGGTGGTGGAGTTGCTCAACACCGCCGTCGAGTCAGCGATTGACCGCGTGGGGCCGGAGTGGCACGCCTTGTCCAAACGGTCCAAGGACATCGGTAGCGCCGCGGTTTTGCTCAGCTTGCTGCTGTGCGGCGGGGTCTGGCTGACGGCGCTGTGGCGTTGGTGGGCGGCCTGAGGTTTTTGGTTTACGGGGAGCGCGCAGCGCAACCCGCAAAAACATCCAGTTCGGGCTGCTGCAAGCGGGTCTTGACCTGTGCCAGCGTCAACACCGAATGGAACAGGTGGTCGTGTGACATCGGTGCTGACACCAGTTTTTTCCAACAATGGGCATCCCATTTCAGCTGCGACTGCAGCGGCTTGGACAACCACACCACCATGGGCACGTGGGTTTGCTCTTTGGGCGCCATCATGTGAGGCATGCCGTGCAGGTACAAGCCTTTTTCGCCCAGCGATTCGCCGTGGTCAGAGACATACAACATGGCCGAAGGGCGCGGCTGGCTCTTGAGCCAGCGCACGGTTTGTGCCAGCAAGTGGTCGGTGTAACGTACTGCGTTGTCGTAAGCATTGACGATCTCTTGCGCCGGGCAGTCTTGCAGCACAGTGCTGCGGCACTCGGGCTGGTAGACCTTCATGTCGGCCGGTGTGCGTTTGTAATAAGCTGGGCCGTGGTTGCCCATTTGGTGCAGCACCACGACGGTGCCTGCCGCCTTGCCACTGGCGCTTG
>JBIKRC010000306.1:0-3194 GCA_044349375.1 Limnohabitans sp. | reverse complement strand
GAACATGGCCGACACCCACGCCCTTGCCACATTGGTGCAGGCCCTCAAGGGCTTGCCGGGGGTGGGCATCAAGTCGGCCCAGCGCATGGCTTTTCAGCTGCTGCAAAACGACCGGGCCACGGCCCGGCAATTGGCGGCAGCCTTAGACAACGCAGTGCAAAAAATCCGCCATTGCGCGTGTTGCCACACGTTCACCGAAGCTGAGTTGTGCGACACCTGTCTGGACGACACCCGGGACCGCACCCTGCTGTGCGTGATCGAAACCCCGGCCGACCAGTCGGCCATCGAGCGCACAGGCACTTACCGGGGCTTGTACTTTGTGCTGATGGGCAAGCTCAGTCCGCTCGACGGTATCGGCCCGCACGACATTGGCCTGGCCAAGCTGAAAGCACGCGTGGGTGATGGGGTCTTGACCGAGGTGATCTTGGCCACCAACTTCACCGCTGAGGGGGAGGCCACCGCCCATGTGATTTCTGAAATGATTCGCCAGCAAGGGCTGAAGGTCACGCGCCTGGCCCGCGGTGTGCCTGCAGGCAGCGAGCTGGAATACGTGGACTTGGGCACCATTGCCCACGCCTTGGTCGACCGGCGCTGAGCAGCCCCTGGGCTGCAAGTTGGTGGCTTTTCTGCTTGTCAATGCCCTGCAATCCATTACGTAAAAACCCGATCGGGATCAATCCCGATGCGCGAAGCGCTGCGCCTGATTAAGCTGGGCTTGTGTCCATTTTTATCCAGGAGTGATGCGGGTGAATTCAGCCCACGCCCTTCGCCGTTCGCTGTTGCTGGCTGCCGTTGGCTCGCTGGCCTCAGCGCAAGCACCCGCTGCCCCGCCCTCTGAGCCCAGTCGTGCTTTGCCACGCGTGCGCTTGGCCTTGGCCGCGAGCCACAGCCTGTACCACTTGCCGCTGACCCTGGCCGATCGGCTGGGTTTTTTTCGGCAGGCGGGTGTGCAACTGGAGTGGCTGCCACAGGAGTCGGGCGCCAAGGCGTTGAGCCTGGCCCTGTCGGGGCAGGCCGATGTGGTGGCTGGGGCTTACGAGCACCTGTTTGGCCTGCACCTGAAGGGGCTCAACTACCAAAGTTTTGTGCAAATGAGCCGAACCCCTCAGGTCAGCATAGGGGGCAGCACGCGTGGCGGCATGGCCTGGCGCTCAGGGGCGGACATCCGGGGCGCGCGTTTGGGCATTTCGGCTTTGGATTCGACCACCCACTGGACTGCTGCTCAATGGTTGTTGCGACAAGGCTTGACAGCGGAGGACGTGGTGTTTGTGCCAGTGGGTTCGTCGCAGGGGGTGATCGAGGCGCTGCGCAGCGGCAGCATCGATGCTCTGTGCAATCCGGACCCGGTCATGCATTGGCTGGAGCAAAAAAATGACATTCGATTGCTGGGCGATGCTCGAACCTTGCAGGGCACGCGCCAGTTGATGGGGGGCCCGGTGCCGGGGGCCAGTCTTTTTGCGCATGCTGCTTTTTTGCAACTGCATCCCGATCGGGCGCAGGCCCTGAGTGATGGAGTGGTGCAGGCCCTGAAGTGGCTGCAGACCGCCGGCTTGACGGACATCTTGCGAGCCGTTCCTGCAGGCCATTGGATGGGCGACCGGGCGATCTACCTGGGCGCCTTCGAGAAACTGCGTGAGTCCTATGCCGTGGACGGGCTTGTGCGCAGCGAAGATGTGACGCATGCCTGGCGTGTGCATGCCAAATTGCTCGGCACTGACGGGCCCAGACAGCTGGTGCCTGAGCGCACATTTACCAATGTTTTTGCGCAAAAGTCCAAAAGCCGTCGGCTGGCATGATCTGCGGCGTCATGGGGGGAACGCCCAACTGCCCCGAGGTTGTGGGCAAAAGATGTTCTGTTCAGCGTTTGGGTGCAGCTTTGGCTGCAGGCTTGTCAGAACGTGCAGCGGTTTTGGCGGGTGCTTTGCTGCGCTGAGGCGCTGACTTTCGGGAGGCCTTGGCTGGCACATAAATGCTCAAAATTTGTCCGTTGGACAGCGTGGCATTCGGTTTGAGCCGGTTCCAGTCTGCCACGTTGGTGGCGCTCACGCCGTGTCGTGATGCCAGACGCATGAGCGTATCGCCTTGGTGGGCCTTGACCGTGATCTTGCGCAACACCAACTCGGGGGCCAGCAGCAGTTGGCCATTGTCGGCCAGGTGCTCGGTCACATCGTTGTCCAGCTTGCCTTGGCGTGGCACCAGCAAAGTGGACCCGGCCTTGACCAGCATGCGGGCTGGAATGCCGTTGACACTGCGCAGCTGCTCTGCTGACATGCCCACTTGCTTGGCCACTTCTTCTGCCGGCATGGTGCGGGGTGCTTGCCAGGCCGTCCAGCTGGACAGGCGGCGTTCTGAATGCGCTTGCAGGTTGGTTTGGAACACCGTGGCGTTGTCCCAGGGCAGCAGGATCTGCGGCGTGCCTGCCGCCAAAATCACGGGGCGATTCATGGCAGGGTTCAGGGCTTTGAAGTCTTCCAGGCTCACGTTGGCCAGTTTGGCGGCTATGGCCACGTCGATGTCCCGTTCGATGGCCACGCTCTTGAAGTAAGGGTGGTTCTGGATCAGCGGCAACTCGGTCTTGAAGGCTTCGGGCTGGGCCACGATGTTTTTGACCGCTTGCAGTTTGGGCACGTAGTAGCGCGTTTCGTCGGGCATGCGCAGGTCGCTGTAGGTCAGGGGCAAGCCTTGCGCCTTGTTGCGCGCCAGCGCCCGGCCCACGCTGCCTTCGCCCCAGTTGTAAGCTGCCAGGGCCAGGTGCCAGTCGCCAAATAGGGTGTAAAGTTTTTGGAGGTAATCGAGTGCCGCACGGGTGGACTCCAGCACATCGCGGCGCTCGTCCCTGAAGAGGTTTTGTTTCAGGTCGAAATATTTGCCTGTGGCCGGCATGAATTGCCACATGCCCGCAGCCTTGGCGCTGGACACGGCTTGTGGGTTGAAGGCCGATTCGATGAAGGGCAGCAAGGCCAGCTCGGTGGGCATCTTGCGCCGCTCCAGTTCCTCAACGATGTGAAACAGGTAAGGCCGCGAGCGCTCGGTCATGCGCAGCATGTAGTCGGGCCGGCTGGCATACCACTGCTCGCGGTTACGGACCAGGGGGTTGTTCAAGTCGGGCATGGCAAAGCCCCGGCGGATGCGCTCCCAGATGTCGATTTGCTCTTGCAGGCCAAGCATGGCATGGGGCTTGAGGGCCACCGGCC
>JBIKRC010000304.1:0-3195 GCA_044349375.1 Limnohabitans sp. | reverse complement strand
AGGGCGCATGGGCAATATGCCGCCCATGGCTGCTGCAGTGGGCACACCCGATGACGTGCGCAACGTGGCGCACTATGTGCTGAGCCTGTCGGCCAGCCCACACGACTCGCTGCGCGCACAACTGGGCAAGTCCAAGTTTGGTGCTTGCGCAGCCTGCCACGGCATGGACGGCAAGGGCAACCACGCCATGGGCGCGCCCAACCTGACGGACGACATCTGGTTGCACGGATGGGGAGAGAACGCCATCGTGAACATCATCAACAACGGCAAAGTCAACGTCATGCCCGCACAGGCCGACAAGCTGACCGAAGGCCAGATCCATGTTTTGGCGTCTTATGTCTGGGGCTTGTCCAACAACGCCGTGGCCAGCGCAAAAGTGAACCCTTCCAAGTGATCTGATCCCTCTGCATCAGGCTGGGCCTGGTGCAGCATTTGAACCAAAGTCTGTATTTTGTCCGCCCCTGAAGATCGCCCCTCTCGCAGCGTGATCCCGATCACCCCCGTGCCCGCTGAGGGCGGTGTGGAATTGGTGCCGCTGTACCAAGCGCACCAGAAAATCTACCCCCGCAGTGTTCAGGGCGTGTTCGCCCAATGGCGCTGGTTGACAGTGATCATCACGCAAGTGGTCTTCTATGGTTTACCTTGGCTGGAGTGGGGTCAGCGCCAAGCGGTTTTGTTTGATTTGGGTGCGCGCCGTTTTTACATCTTCGGCCTGGTGTTGTACCCGCAGGACTTCATTTACCTGACGGCTTTGCTGGTCATCTCGGCGCTGTCGCTGTTTTTGTTCACGGCAGTCGCCGGGCGGTTGTGGTGCGGCTTTGCTTGCCCGCAAACGGTGTACACCGAAATTTTCTTGTGGATCGAGCGCCAGTTTGAAGGCGACCGTTCCGCGCGCATGCGACTGGATGCCGCGCCTTTGAGCATCAATAAGGTCTGGCGCAAAACCGGCAAGCAACTGGCCTGGATCGTGTTGTCGCTCTGGACAGGTTTCAGCTTTGTCGGCTACTTCACGCCGATTCGCGAATTGACGGCGTCGATCTTGTCGCTGGGTTTTGGCCCTTGGGAAATTTTCTGGATTTTGTTTTACAGCTTGGCCACCTACGGGAATGCGGGCTTCATGCGCGAGCAGGTGTGCAAATACATGTGTCCCTATGCACGGTTTCAGAGCGCCATGTTCGACAAGGACACCTTGATCGTCACCTACGACGAAGCGCGTGGTGAGCCACGGGGTGCCCGTTCCAAAAAATCAGACCCCAAAGCCCTGGGGCTGGGCGCTTGTGTGGACTGCACCTTGTGTGTGCAGGTCTGCCCCACAGGCATCGACATCCGCAAAGGCTTGCAGTACGAGTGCATTGGCTGCGGAGCCTGTGTGGACGTGTGCGACAACGTGATGGACAAGGTCGGTTACGAGCGCGGCCTGATCAAGTTCTCCACGCAAAACGCCATGGACAAGGGATGGAGCTGGGCTCAAACCCTGCGGCGCATTTTCCGCCCTCGCGTGTTGGTTTACACCGCTGTGCTGTGGGCCATCATCATTGGCGTTGGCGTGTCTTTGTGGCTGCGAGAACCGTTCAAGGTGGACATCGTGCGCGACCGCGCCACCATGGCCCGCATCGTGGCGGGCGGCAAAATTGAAAACGTGTACCGATTGCAAATCATGAATGCCGCTGAGCAGACCTTGAGCTTCCAGTTGCAGGTCGATGGCTTGCCGGGCCTGAGCCTGGCCAGCGAAACGGACGTGCAGGTGGCCGCCACCGAATCGCGCTGGGTGTCCGTGCGCTTGCAAGTGCCCTATGACGCAGCCCCAGCCGGTTCGCACCCGATTCATTTCCGCATCGAATCGCGCGCGCCCAACGGCCAATCGGTCGGCCAGCTCAGCGAAAAAACCGTGTTCCTGGTCCCTCGCTGAGAGACCCCCATTTTTGAAAGACAGCCATGAACAATGTACGCAGTGTCCAACAAGAGGGGCAACCCTGGTGGCGTTTTGGCTTGGTGTGGATGGTTTTTGGCGGCCCCGCCGTGGTGGTGGTGGCCGGTTTCATCACACTCTATATTGCCGTGACCAACCCGGACCCGGTGCTCCAAGTCACACCGCGCACAGCCTCGCAAGAGCGCCAGGGCATCACCCATGTGCCCGCCATGCAGGGGCGCAACCATGCTGCCACGGGCGAGTTGCCCGCTGCACTGCAAGCGCCTGCTGCTGAGCCCACCAAACCCTGATGCCGAAGGGAGACACGATGCTCGCTCAACGCTGGATGTGGATCGCTTGGCCAGCCTTTTTGGTCGCGGGCCTTTTGGAAATGCTGGTCTTCGCATTTGTCGACCCGCAAGACCTGAACTGGTTCGGGCAAGACCTGGACCTGTCCAGGCAAGCGATTTACACACTGGCCTTTTTTGCGTTCTGGGTCTTGGCCATGGTGTCCAGTGCTTTGACTGCGCTGCTGGGCCTGTCCTCGGCAGAAGTGAACCGCTGAAAGCACCGAGCGAACTGTTCAATGCGTGAACTCAGGGCTCAGTGGCAATGGGAAGTGTTGTTGACCAAACGTTGCAGGCCTTCTGTGTCCAGAATGCGCACATGGCGTTGCTTGACTTCGAGGGTGCCATCCTCGACGAATTTGGAGAAAGTGCGGCTGACGGTCTCCAGCTTGAGGCCCAGGTAGCTGCCGATCTCTTCGCGCGTCATGCGCAAGACCAGCTCGGACTGGGAAAATCCACGGGCGTTCAGGCGCTGCACCAGGTTCAGTAAAAAAGCGGCCAAGCGCTCTTCGGCGCGCATGCTGCCCAGCAGCAGCATCACGCCGTGCTCGCGCACGATTTCGCGGCTCATGATCTTGTGCACATGGTGTTGCAAAGCGGTGACTTCGCGCGAAATTTCCTCAATGCGGTCAAAGGGCATGACACAGACCTCGGCGTCTTCCAGGGCGATCGCGTCGCAGCTGTGTTGGTCGTTCACGATGCCGTCCAGCCCAATGATCTCGCCCGCCATCTGAAAGCCCGTGACCTGGTCGCGCCCATCTTCGGTGGCCAGGCAAGTCTTGAAGAAGCCGGTGCGGATGGCGTACAGCGAGGTGAATTTTTCGCCGTTGGTGAACAAGGTGTCGCCACGCTTGACCTTGCGGCGCACGGCCACCAGATCGTCGAGCCGATTCATGTCCAGGTCGCTCAGGCCCATGGGCATGCACAACTCGCGCAGGT
>JBIKRC010000305.1:0-3195 GCA_044349375.1 Limnohabitans sp. | reverse complement strand
AAACGCATCACAGAGCGTTGAGTACCTAATAAAAACTAAGAACATAGTCAAGCTTTGGACCAGCCATAAAAAAACCATGGCCCCGATCAAGGGGCCATGGCATCTTGAGACACCGCATCAAAGACATGCAAATAACGGCTCAAAAAAGCCGCAACAACAGAACTCAGCGTGAATCGGGCAATTCGATTTTGACTTCCAGCACTTCAAGATTGTCCTGACGCTCCAGATTGACTTTGATGTCGTTGGGGTTGATCTTGATGTACTTGCTGATCACCGCCACCAGTTCACGCTGCAAATCAGGCAGGTAATCGGGCTCGGCCGCATTGCGGCCACTGCGCTCGTGTGCCAGGATGATCTGCAGGCGCTCTTTGGCCACACTGGCAGTTTTCTTCTTTTCGCCCAAGAGGAAGGAAAGAAACGACATGGTTCACTTGCCTCCAAACAAACGTTTGAAGAAACCAGGTTTTTCAGCTTCGGTGAAACGCATGGGCTTGTCTTCGCCCAAAAAACGATCGATCACGTCTTTGTAAGCCTCGGACACATCGCTGTTGGCCATGTGGATCGCAGGTGTGCCTTGGTTAGAAGCTTGCAACACATTTTCGCTTTCAGGAATCACGCCCAACAACTTGATGCGCAAGATGTCCTGGATATCTTGCAGCGACAGCATCTGCCCTTCTTCAACCCGGTTGGGGTTGTAGCGGGTGATCAAAAGGTGCTCTTTGATCGGGTCTGCGCCGTCAATCGCACGTTTGGTTTTGCTGCCCAACATGCCCAAGATTCGGTCTGAGTCACGCACCGAAGACACTTCAGGGTTGGTCACCACCAAGGCCTCGTCGGCAAAGTGCATGGCCATCAAGGCACCGGTCTCGATACCTGCAGGTGAGTCGCACACGATGTACTCGAAACCCATGCCACTCAGGTCGTTCAAAACCTTTTCAACACCTTCTTGAGACAAGGCATCTTTGTCACGGGTTTGAGAGGCCGCCAACACAAACAAGTTGTCACATTGTTTGTCTTTGATGAGGGCTTGGTTCAAATTGGCTTCGCCCTGAATCACGTTGATCAGGTCGTACACCACGCGGCGCTCACAACCCATGATCAGGTCCAGATTGCGCAGGCCCACGTCAAAGTCAATGACAGCGGTCTTGAAACCTTTGAGGGCCAAGCCTGTGGCGAAACTAGCGCTGGTCGTGGTTTTGCCCACACCGCCTTTGCCAGAGGTCACAACAACGATTTTTGCCATGGATGAACTTTCTTGGACAAAATAAAAAAATAAAAATCAGTTTTTCAAGGGGGTGATCAGCAGTTTGTCCCCGTCAGGGCCAGACTGCAAAGAAACTTGTGCCGGTTTACCCAAAACATCTTTGGACAGCGGATTTTCGCTGGTGCGGTAGACCCCGGCGATGGAAATGAGTTCTGGGTCCATCACCGTGGCAAAAATTTTGGCATCCCCATCGCCTCTGGCACCCGCAATGGCTTTGCCACGCAAAGTGCCATAAACATGGATGTGGCCATCGGCAATCACCTCAGCACCGGCATTGACCATGCCCATCACAATCAGATCGCGCCCTTTGGCATAAACCTGTTGACCTGAACGCAAAGGCTTGTCAATGCGCATGGCTCCAGTAGATGCAGGTTGAGGAGCAAGCTGTTCAACAGGGAGTGCTTTGGGTATTGGTGGCTCAGAAAGGGGGGCAGAACGCCGAATGCGGGCATCAGATGCATCGACCAGGCCTACCCCCTTGGCCAGGTGCATAAGCGCAGGTGAAGCCCCTTTGATGGCCAAAGGGACCAGCGCATATTCTCGTAAAACGGTCATCAAGCTTTGGAGGTCGATGGTTTCTTCTTCCGCCAACCCCAAACCACTGACATCAATCACCACGGGATCTTGGTCAAAAAAACCAGGGCTTTCAGCCGTTTGTTGCTTCAAAGCCCGTGAAACCGCTGCAATGTCGGTGGTTTTGAGAAGCAAAGCCACCAAAGACAGATCGGCGCTTTTGATCTCATAAGAGGAATTGGATGGGTCTTCTGAAGCGATCGCCATGTTGCCGTCAGGGTGGAAAAGACACAAATCTTAACAGTGCACTTGTTTTTTGTTATCTCTCTATAGTTTTATATCTTTAAATAGTCGTAGTAGTAAGGACAGGGCTTCACTGTGGACAAGGATCATTTTTCCAATTCTGACAAGCACTTGGCTATTTTTTAAGCATGTGTGTGACCTTGCTTTTGTGGTGTCACGCCAAAATGAACAACTTTGCGAAACTGGATTAAGCTGTGGATAAGTCATGGGTTGCGCTATTTTTATCCACAGCTTTGTCCCGCATTGCTTTTCAGTTGTCAATCATCCACTGAATGACCCCTTTGGCCACAAAACCCAGCATGCCAAAAGCCAGGCCAAGAAAAATGACAAAGGTTCCGAATTTGCCAGCTTTGGATTCCCAAGCCAGCTGCAAAACGATGAACAGCATGTAGAGCATGAAAGCGGCCACGCCAATGGTCAGGCCGAACCAGGCGAATTGCTCTTCTGTGAAATTCCACATCACACAGCCTCCTGACGGGGCATGCGCTCAGGCACATCACGGGTGTCGACCAGATCGCGGTAGGCATGCCAGGACGCATGGCCCAACATGGGTACGATCACGATCAGGCCGATGAACAAGCTCAAAATGCCCATCATGCTCAAACCCATGATCAAAAATGCCCACAGCACCATGGGCATGGGATGGGTCAGGACCACTTTCCAACTGGTCAGCACGGCTTGGAGGGTGTTGAGCTTGCGGTCTAAAAGCAAAGGCATGGCCACTACGCTCGAAGCAAAAACCGGCGCGGCCATCAGGCCGCCCAGCACCAACCACAGCTCAAACACGTAGTGGTCTGGACTGAGCACCACATGGCGAATGAAATCCATGGGGGTGTGGATGGGCACCGGGGCCAGCAAAGTGATCAAAGCAGAAGACGTCATGACCCAGCCCGTGCCCGCCAAGCCCAGCAACAAACCAAAACGCACCAAGCACCAGTAACTCACGGGTTCGTTGTTCTGCAGCGTTTGCCATTGGGTCCAGGTTTTGAACAAAAGCCGCAGGTTCACCGCTTCGTTTTTTTCGATCGCGCGGCTCATGGCGTACAGGCTGGTGGCCAAAACGGGTGCTACGACTAAAAAACCGGATACCGCACCGGCCAACAACCAGAACCGGT
>JBIKRC010000303.1:0-3196 GCA_044349375.1 Limnohabitans sp. | reverse complement strand
GCCCAACGAACGGCTTTTCCCAGGCGACGAGCCGATCCACGGCCTGAAAATTCGCGTAACACTCAACGACCAGATGGTCATCCAGGTCATTGCCACCTCGATGGACAACATCCCTCACCAGGAATGCGTCGGCGCGCCACACGGCATGCACAAGCTCATCGGTTGCACCATGGGCCCGGGCTGGCGCAAGGTCATCAACCAACATGTGGGCGGCACCGACGGCTGCACACACCTGCGCGAGATGTTGTTCAACATGGCCACGGCCGCTTACCAAACCCTGCCCTCAGGCCAATGGCAGCGCCGCGAACTGGCGGGCCAGCCCCACCCCGAAATGACCCAGGCGCCCTATTTTCTGGGCCAATGCCACAGCTGGGCCCATGACAGCCCGACGGTGCAAAGGGCTTATCCGATGTTTTTCAAGCCGAAGGCAGCTGAGAACACAGGGAACTGAGCCAACGCTCGCCTGCGATAATCTGAGCATTCCAAAGCGCGTCAGCGCTTTTCTTTTTCACAGCCTCTGGATCTACACCATGAACCGCTGCACTTTAGCCCTTTTCGGGCGTGCTTTGCTTTGCCTTGACTTCATCACCTCATTGAACTCCGTGGAGGCCGCATGAGCAAGAAGGTCTTCATCAAAACCTTTGGCTGCCAGATGAACGAGTACGACTCGGACAAGATGGCCGATGTGCTGGGCGCGGCCCAAGGCTATGAGCCCACACAGAACGTGGACGAAGCCGATCTGATTTTGTTCAACACCTGCTCGGTGCGCGAGAAGGCGCAAGAAAAAGTCTTCAGTGATCTGGGCCGGGTGCAACACCTGAAAGCCAAGGGCGTGCTGATTGGTGTGGGCGGCTGCGTGGCCAGCCAAGAGGGTGCCGAGATCATCAAGCGTGCGCCTTATGTGGACGTGGTGTTTGGCCCGCAGACCCTGCACCGCCTGCCCGAGTTGCTGAACGAGCGCGAGCGCAAACAGCGCCCGCAAGTGGACATCAGCTTCCCCGAGATTGAAAAGTTCGACCACCTGCCGCCAGCTAAGGTGGAAGGTGCCACCGCCTTTGTGTCGATCATGGAAGGTTGCAGCAAATACTGCAGCTATTGCGTGGTGCCCTACACCCGGGGCGAAGAAGTGTCGCGTCCCTTTGACGATGTGCTGGTCGAAATCGCCGGTCTGGCCGCGCAGGGCGTGAAAGAGATCACGCTGCTGGGCCAGAATGTGAATGCTTACCGAGGCAAGATGGGCGGCACTGCTGAAATTGCCGACTTTGCGCTGCTGCTGGAATACGTGGCCGACATGCCGGGCATCGAGCGCATCCGCTACGTGACCAGCCACCCGAATGAGTTCACCCAGCGCCTGATCGACGCTTACGACAAGATTCCCAAGCTGGTGAGCCACTTGCATTTGCCGGTACAGCACGGCTCGGACCGCATCTTGATGGCCATGAAGCGCGGCTACACCGCCATGGAATACAAGAGCACGATTCGAAAGCTGCGGGCGATTCGCCCGGACCTGTCGCTCAGCAGCGATTTCATTGTGGGCTTCCCCGGCGAGACCGAGGACGACTTCAACAAGATGATGAAGCTGATCACCGATGTGGGCTTTGACACCAGCTTCAGCTTCATCTTCAGCCCCCGCCCCGGCACGCCTGCGGCCAACCTTCAAGACGACACGCCACACGCCGAAAAATTGCGCCGCCTGCACCACCTGCAAGCGACCATCGAAGCCAACGTGCAGCGCATCAGCGAAAGCCGCGTGGGCACGGTGCAGCGCATTTTGGTGGAGCGCCCTTCACGCAAGGACGCCACCGAGCTGGCGGGCCGCACCGAGTGCAACCGAGTGGTCAACTTCCCCGGCGGCCCCAGCATGGACCGCCTGATCGGTCAGATGGCCGATGTGCGCATCACCCAAGGCCTGTCGCACTCGCTGCGCGGGGAGTTGGTGATCAAGGACTGATCAGGATTCGCGCCCGACTTCTCGGATGTAACGGCGGTAGTCGCCATGCGGAATGGGCGTGCAGCCATCGGTCGGGCGGTTGTACACATAGGTCTGCACCTGCTGGCCTTGCAGCGGGCCGCCGAGCACGGTCACTTCTTCGCGCCAATAATGCGACGCAACGCGGTCGCTGGGCACAACGCCTTCCACCGCGTCAAGGCGGGCCAAGTGCGCGTCATCGACCTCGTAAACTTCGCCTGAAACCAAACCATCGCCCCGTAGAAAGCCGGGGTAGCGGCCCAGATCGACCAAACGGCCGGGCACCTGGGCTGGCCCCACAAAGCGGGCGCCATGCATTTCGGCCTCTAGGCGCAGGCCGGGCATCAAGGTGCCGTAGATGAAAAGCGCGTGTGACATGGGTTGGATTTTGCATCAATTCGGTGCCTACGTTCAGCCCAAAATTGACACGCATCAAGCCTCACCCACTGTGTCGCCTGCAGGCAGGACCCGCCCACGCAGCCGTTTAAACTGATCGGTAAGAAACATACGTGGTCCCACACCAAAGGGTACACGCCAACGGCACACACAAGGCGCAAGCCAGAGGCCCCATGAAAGCTGAACAAAACGAACTCATCACCCGCATTGGACCGGGCACGCCGTGCGGCGCGGTGATGCGCCACTATTGGCAGCCCGTCGCCCTGGTGGACGAGTTCAACCCCGCGCTCGACCCGCGCATGGCGATTCGCCCCGTGAAAGCGGTGCGCATTTTGGGCCAAGACCTGGTGCTGTTTCGCAACGCGCAGGGCGACTATGGTTTGCTTGACCGCGACTGCCCGCACCGCGGGGCCGACCTGGCCTTTGGCCGCAACGAAGGCGATGGCTTGCGCTGCCCTTTTCATGGCTGGAAGTTTGACGTCACGGGCCAGTGCATCGAGACCCCTGCCGAGCCCACCGGCAGCACGCTGTGCACACGAGTGCGCCAACGCAGCTACCCGCTGATCGAGCGCAGTGGCATCCTCTTTGGCTGGTTCGGCCCCGAAAACCAGACACCGCCGCCACTGCCCGGCATCGACGCCTTCAGCGCCCCCGCCTCCCACACCTTTGCCTTCAAGGGGCTATGGCACTGCAACTGGCTGCAGGCGTTTGAGGTGGGCATTGACCCAGCGCACGCGTCGTACCTGCACCGATTTTTTGAGGACGAGTCGCTCGATGGCAGCTATGGCCGCCAGTTCCGGGGCGCGAGCGCGGGCGATGTGCAAGGCGAGC
>JBIKRC010000302.1:0-3202 GCA_044349375.1 Limnohabitans sp. | reverse complement strand
ACGCAATGGCCAGAACATCGAAATCCGCGTGCGCGACGCGCAACAACAAGAAGCCGCCAAGCGCCTGATCACCGACCAGTTTGCCGATCTGCAAACACGGGAAGTGAGCAATGGCACCGAACTCAGCTTGGTGGTGAGCATCAAGCCCGAAGCCGCTCGCAAGGTGCAAGAGCAGGCGCTCAAGCAAAACATCACCACACTGCACAACCGGATCAACGAGCTGGGCGTGGCCGAGCCGGTGATTCAGCAGCAGGGTTTGGACCGCATCGTGGTGCAGTTGCCCGGCGTGCAGGACACGGCCAAGGCGAAAGACATTCTGGGCCGCACCGCCACCCTTGAGGTGCGCATGGTCGACGAAAGCACCGAAGCGCGTGCGGCTGAGCAAGCCGGCGGCCTGGTGCCCTTTGGCACCGAGCGCTACATGGAACGCGATGGCCGTCCCCTGATCGTCAAAAAGCAGGTGGTGCTCACGGGTGACAACCTGACCGATGCCCAGCCTGGCTTTGACAGCCAGACACAAGAGCCCGTGGTCAACCTGACGCTGGACGCCAAGGGCGCCCGCATCTTCAAGGATGTGACGCGCGAAAGCGTGGGCAAGCGCATGGCCATCATCTTGTTTGAAAAGGGCAAGGGCGAAGTGGTCACGGCCCCCGTGATCCGCGCCGAGATTGGCGGCGGTCGCGTGCAGATTTCGGGCCGCATGACCACGGCAGAGGCCACCGACACGGCGCTGCTGCTGCGCGCAGGTTCATTGGCCGCGCCCATGGAGATCATCGAAGAGCGCACCATTGGTCCGAGCCTGGGTGCCGAAAACATCGCCAAGGGCTTCAACAGCGTGATCTGGGGATTTGTGGTGATCGTGGCCTTTATGGCCATTTATTACGCCATGTTCGGTTTGTTCTCCGGCGTCGCGCTGGGGGTCAATTTGCTGCTGTTGGTGGCTATTTTGTCGATGCTGCAAGCCACGCTGACCCTGCCTGGCATGGCCGCGATGGCGTTGGCTTTGGGCATGGCGATCGACTCGAACGTGCTGATCAACGAGCGTGTGCGTGAAGAGCTGCGCAACGGGGCCACCCCGCAAGCGGCCATCCATGCAGGCTACGACCGCGCCTGGGCCACGATTTTTGACTCCAACATCACCACCTTGATCGCGGGTTTGGCCCTGTTGGCCTTTGGCTCTGGCCCAGTGCGCGGCTTTGCGGTGGTCCACTGCATCGGCATTTTGACCAGCATGTTTTCGGCGGTGCTTTTCTCGCGTGGCCTGGTCAACCTTTGGTATGGCGGTCAAAAGAAACTCAAATCGGTGTCGATCGGCACCGTCTGGCGGCCCGAGGCTGGCACTGCGGTGAAAGCCGACTAAGGGGAAAAGACCATGGAATTGTTCAAAATCAGAAAAGACATCCCGTTCATGCGCCACGCGTTGGTGCTGAACGCGGTGTCCTTCGTGACCTTCGCTCTGGCGGTATTTTTCCTGTTCAGCCGAGGCCTGCACCTGTCGGTGGAGTTCACGGGTGGCACTTTGATGGAAGTGAGCTACAGCCAGCCCGCTGACGTGCAGAAGGTGCGTGGCACGGTGGCCACACTCGGCTTCTCAGAAGTGCAGGTGCAAAACTTCGGTTCGGCACGCGAAGTGTTGATCCGTTTGCCCGCGCAAAAAGGCGTGAGCTCGGCCCAGCAAAGCGAAAAGGTTTTGTCGGCGCTCAAAGCCAATGACCCGGATGTCACGCTGCGCCGCACCGAGTTTGTGGGCCCGCAAGTGGGTGACGAACTGGTCGAAGACGGCCTGAAGGCACTGGCTTTTGTGGTGGGCGGCATCATGCTGTATCTGGCCATCCGCTTCGAGTGGAAGTTTGCCGTCTCGGCCATCATCGCCAACTTGCATGACGTGATCATCATCTTGGGCTTTTTCGCCTTCTTCCAGTGGGAGTTTTCGCTGGCAGTGCTGGCGGCGGTGTTGGCGGTGCTGGGCTACTCGGTCAACGAATCGGTGGTGATTTTTGACCGGATTCGCGAGAACTTCCGCCGTTACCGCAAGATGAACACGGTCGAGATCATCGACAACGCGATCACCTCCACCATCAGCCGCACCATCATCACCCACGGATCGACCCAGATCATGGTGTTGTCTATGTTGTTTTTCGGGGGCGAAACGCTGCACTACTTCGCCATGGCGCTGACGATTGGCATTTGCTTTGGCATTTACTCGTCGGTCTTTGTGGCCGCTGCCATTGCGATGTGGTTGGGCATCCAGCGCGAAGACCTGATCAAGCCGATCAAGAAAGACAACGACCCGAGCGACGAAAACTCGGGCGCGGTGGTTTAAGCCCGGTCAGGGCTTGAGGTCCAGCGGCACCTGAGCATCTGCCGCAGCCTTGGCCCAGCGCCGGTTCTCGGCGGCGCGTTCGGCATAGCGGTTGAAGCGCCAGGAGTTGCCCTCCATGGTGATGCGCTGCCAGATGCCGCGTTTTTCACCCGGGCTCATTTCGGTCCACAACTGCACTTCTTCGAAGCTGCGGCCACAGCCTTTGCAGGTTTCGTCGCCCTGGCTGGTAGAGCAAATGGCAATGCAGGGCGTGTCGGGGGTGGTGGCGTACCAGTCCTGCCAGGCCTCGGCTGCTGCCAGGGGCAGGCTGAATTCGTCGGCCAGGTCCTGCCTCGAATACACCATCAGCCCATAGACCTCTGCCAGCGCGCGCAACTCAGGCGGCAGCGACACCCCATCGGGTGAAGGTTTTTTGATGCGCCAGTGGTTGATGGCGGCTTCGATGTCGGTGATGTGGATTCCGGCCATGGTGTGTGTTGTGCAGGGAGCGGCGATCATAGCCCTTGAATCCATCACCCGTGCCGCGTTCAGGGTGATTCAGATGCCGGGCTCAACGCGAGGTTGGAAATTGCGCTTGCACTTGACGCCAACGCGCTTGGACTTCACGCAAACGGGTGTCCACGATCGAGGCTTCGATGTGGTCTGCAGCTTTCAGCTGACTGCGCTTGGCCAGCTCCTGCGCCGCCCGAAAGCGGTCGAGCGCGCCTTCCCAATCGAGCCGGGCGACTTGGGCCTCGGCCTCGGCACGCAAGCCAGCCAGGTTCTGCCCTTGCGTGAACAGCAAACTGGCCAATAGGTTCCAGGCTTGGGCATCGTGGGGGGCAACAAACACCCGCTGACGAAGTTGCCCGGTGATGTCCGCCAGCAACGCATGCTGGG
>JBIKRC010000301.1:0-3220 GCA_044349375.1 Limnohabitans sp. | reverse complement strand
GCTATGACGGCGCAGGCACGCGGCCCCTGCCGTCGCCATTGCGCTTGGGTTTGTGGGCAGGCTTTGTTTTGCTGTTTCTGCAAATTGCTTTGGGTGGCTGGGTCAGTACCAATTACGCGGTGTTGGCCTGCCCGGATTTCCCCACCTGCCACGGCCAGTGGGTGCCTGAGATGAACTGGCAAGGCTTCAGCGTTTGGCGCGAATTGGGTTACACGCCCGAGGGCCAGTTGCTGCCTTTCTCGGCGCTGGCGTCCATCCACTTTGTGCACCGCTCGGCCGCTTGGTTGGTGTTGGCGGTGCTGCTGTGGATGGGCTGGCGATTGCGGTTGCAGCCGGGCTTGGCCGTGGCCGGGCGCTGGTTGTTGGGCCTGTGTGCCTTACAGTTCGCCACCGGCTTGAGCAATGTGGTGCTGGGCTGGCCCTTGCTGGCCGCTGTGATGCACACTGGCGGTGCCGCGGCCATGGCCTTGACCCTGACTTGGGCGCTGTGTGTCAGCCGGGCTGATAATTCAGGGCCTTTTCCCCTTTCCAAAAAGCTTGCCGAATGACCGTTGCCACCGCCCGTTTGCCCATGAATGTCTGGCAACAGTATTACGCGCTGACCAAACCGCGCGTGGTTCAATTGATCGTTTTTTGTGCCCTGATCGGCATGGTGCTGGCCGTCCCCGGTGTGCCGAGTCTGGCCGAGTTGAAGCTGGGTTTGTGGGCCTGTATTGGCATTTGGCTGGTGTCGGGGGCAGCGGCGGCCTTTAACTGCCTGGTTGAAAAAACCATCGATTCCAAAATGAAGCGCACCTCTTGGCGGCCCACTGCCAAAGGCGAGTTGAGCGACCGCCAGGCCTTGGTGTTTTCTGCGGCCTTGTGTGCCTTGGGATCATTGGTGCTGTATGTGTTTGTGAACCCCCTCACGATGTGGCTCACGTTTGCCACCTTTGTGGGTTACGCCATTGTTTACACCGTCATCCTGAAGCCGCTCACGCCGCAAAACATTGTGATTGGCGGCGCCAGTGGCGCCATGCCGCCCGTGTTGGGTTGGGCGGCCATGACCGGTCAGGTGGGCCCTGAAGCCTTGATCCTGTTTCTGATCATTTTCTTGTGGACCCCACCGCACTTTTGGGCGCTGGCGCTTTACCGGGTCGAGGACTACCGCAAGTCGGGCTTGCCCATGTTGCCGGTTACGCACGGCAACGAGTTCACCCGTCTGCAGATCTTGCTCTACACCATCGTGCTGATGGCGTCCTGCCTGATGCCCTTTGTCTACGGCATGAGCTCCTGGCTTTACCTGACTGTTGCGGTGGTGCTGAGCATCGGCTTCATCGGCTACGCAGTGGCCTTGTACCGAGAGTATTCGGACGAGCTGGCCCGCAAGACTTTCCGTTTTTCACTGATCCACCTGAGCGCCTTGTTTGCCGCTTTGCTGCTGGACCATTACATTTTTTGAGGTCTCCGGCATGTTGCATCGCAGAGTATTTTCTAAGTCCGCCTTGGCTCTGGGCTTGGCAGGCGCGGTCTGGGGCTTGAGCGGCTGCGGCGAGGACAAACCTTCATTTCGTGGCGTGGACATCACCGGGGCCGACTACGCCCAGGGCTGGGAGTTGAGCGACCAAGACGGGCAAGTGCGCACCCTCAAAGATTTTGAGGGCAAGGCCGTGGTGGTGTTTTTTGGTTTTACCCAGTGCCCTGATGTTTGCCCGACCGCCTTGCAGGAAATGGCCCAGGCCAAACTGTTGCTGGGAGCCGATGGGGCCAAGCTCCAGGGCATCTTCATCACGGTAGACCCCGAGCGGGACACACCGGAGTTGCTCAAGGCCTACATGGCCAATTTCGGACTGGATTTTGTGGCCTTGCGCCCCACGGCCGAGCAACTGCCCAAAGTCACCAAAGACTTCAAGATCTATTACAAAAAGGTCGAAGGCAAAACCCCCACCAGCTACACCATGGACCACTCGGCAGGCAGTTTCACCTTTGATCCGAAAGGCCGCATCCGCTTGTACAACCGCCACGCCAGCGGTGCCGAGACGCTGGCTGCCGACGTGAAGATCCTGCTCAGCGGCAAGTGAGGCTTGGCCTCTAGGCCGGGCTCTGAACCCGCTTTTTCAGGGCCTTCAGTTCAACTCGATCTTCTGGCTGCGGATGATGTCGCCCAGGGCTTTTGTGTCTGACTCAATCCGGTTGCGCAAGCCCTCAGGCGAAGAGCCCACCACCTGCCAGCCTTGCTGGAACAAACGCGCACGCATCTCGGGGGCACGCACGATCTCGCTGACCACGGCCGACAATTTGGTGGCCACAGCCGCGGGCATCGATGCGGGTGCGGCCACTGCGTTCCAGATTTCCAGCTGGTAATCTTTCACACCGATTTCGGACAGGCTGGGCACCTCGGCGGCCACCGGGCTGCGCCCGGTGCTCGAAGCCCCAATGGCCCGCAGTTTGCCGCCGCGCACCTGGGCGGCCGCCATGGCCGGTGGCAGCAAAGCCAGCTGCACCTGGCCACCCAACATGGCGGTGATGATTTGCGGGTTGCCGGGGTAAGGCACATGCACAGGCGCAATGCCCGCCTTGGTTTTGAGCAGTTCCATTCCCAGGTGCGCCACAGTGCCCACGCCGGGGGATGCGTAACTGAGCTTGTCGCCAGCCTTTTGGGCCCGGCTCAACCACTCGGCAGGGGTTTGGCCCGGGGCATCGGCAGGCACGGTCAGCACCAAGGGCGCTTTGCCGATCAAACTGATGGGTGCGAGGTCTTTCAGGGGGTCATACGGCACCTTGGGGTTCAGGATGCGGGCAATCGTCATGTTGCCGTTGATCATCAGGCCCAGGGTGTGCCCATCGGTGGACTTGGCCACGAAGTCGGCGGCGATGTTGCCGCCCGCACCCACTTTGTTCTCGACGATCACGTTTTGGCCCAGGGCCTTGGACAAAGGCTCGGCCAGGGCACGGGCCGTCAGGTCGGGGCTGGAGCCGGCCGGGAAGCCCACCACCAGGCGAACGGTTTGTGTTGGCCATGCCCCCGTGGCCGGTGGGTTGGCCCATGAAGGGGTCAGTCCCAAAGCCAAAGCAGCGCCAAGAGCTTGGGCCAAATGGCGGCGAGAAAAACCAGAGGAGGTGCGAACGGTCATGGTGGATGCTTTCAAAACGAAACTGCAGTGACTTTAGCGCACTGTGGGTAAAAAAATACCCGGTTAAAACCGGGTATCTGAATCAAAGGAGGCCTACAAGACCGGTG
>JBIKRC010000029.1:0-12209 GCA_044349375.1 Limnohabitans sp. | reverse complement strand
GCGCATGGCTGACCTACTCCAGCGTCACCTATGCCATCTCTCAAAAAGCCATTCACGTCTCCTTGTGGCTCATTGCCAGCGGCATTTTGGCCTTGCTGATTTTGCGTGCGCGAGAAAAAACCCTCGAACAACTGCCCCACCAAATTTAAAACCACGAAACCCCCATCACCTGATTTTGACCAGGGGGTGTTGAGGCCGGCGTTGAATTGTCCCCCTCTTCCAATCAGCGTTGGCTACAACGCAGCGACCTGCGGATGGACAGCCAAAACAGCTTCATACAGCCCTCCTCGACCGATAATAGAAAAACTTTGAAGACCACCCACACCGGAGAATCGCCTTGACCGCCAACAGCCTTCCTGTCATCTGGGTCGATGCGATTTTGCTTTTCACCTTTTGCGAATGGCTCTTTTTGAGCATCAGAAGCACCCAAACAAAAAACGGTTTACGGTTTGCCGATATCAGCGCAGGGTTGCTGCCCGGTTGGCTTTTGATGCTTGCTCTTCGATTGGCATCGCCCCCTGAATTGCCCATCGAAGTGTTTGTTTGCCTTGCCCTCGCTGGACTGGCGCACGCTTTGGATTTTTACCGCCGATACAAATAAATACCCGATCAGATTCATCACATTCTCAACAAATTGCCTTTAGCATGCGGGGGTGACTCCATCATCTCCTCCATCGCCGGCTCTGCCGCTGTCCTTGTCCGCTCTGAGGCGCGACATCGACTCGCCAGCGGGCCGCATCAGCCTTTACAGCGCTGGGCCTCAAGACCAAACCCGTGGACTACCGCCGCTGCTACTGGTCCACAGCATCAACGCTGCAGCCTCGGCAGCCGAGCTTGCACCCCTTTTTGAACATTACCGGCAACAGCGTCCGGTCTACGTTCTTGAACTTCCGGGTTTTGGTTTTTCTGACCGCAGTGCCCGCCCTTACACGCCGCGCTTGATGACCGACGCTGTGCATGCTGCGCTGGCGGTCATGAAGTCCGAGCAAGGTGCTGCAGCCGCAGATGTGTTGGCGGTGTCGCTCTCCAGCGAGTTCGCTGCCCGTGCCAAATGCGAAGCGCCGCAAACTATCCGGCGGCTTGCACTGGTCAGCCCGACCGGTTTTAGCGGAAGAAAACTGCGCTATGGGCCAGCTGGTGGAACGCTGGGTTTGCCTTGGCTATACCGTTTGCTGACGATGGACTTCTGGCGCCAGGGGATTTTTGATGCCTTGACCCGACCTGGAGTCATTCGGTATTTTTTAAAGCGCACTTGGGGTGCTGAAAATATCGACGAGACGTTGTGGCGTTATTGTTGTTTGACCTCGCGACAGCCGGGCGCTGCCAACGCGGCCTTTTATTTTGTCTCGGCCTTCTTGTTCAGCACCGACATCAACCAACTTTATGAGCGCCTGGACAGTCCAGTTTGGGTGTCCATGGCCACTCGCGGAGATTTCACCGATTACCGTGGCCGGCATACGGTTGAAGGCCGAAAAAACTGGCAGTTTCATGCCGTTGAAGGGGGTGCACTGCCCTTTTTTGAGGACTTGACCGCTTTCACCAAGAAGCTCGACCCGTTCTGGGACGCAGATCACCCTTCTCAAAAAATTCAACATTGAGCGTCGGACCGGCGCTGACGCTGACGGATCAGGATCACGACGACAAAATATCTTATTGGTAGGATGCTGCAAGGGATTTTTTTGTTCAAAACGCTGGATTGGCAGCGAAGTAAAAATAAAGCCAATTTGCAGTCTTTCGCTGAAAAAATACACAGACATTTGGGCTCTCATGGCAGGTGGACAGGCCAATGGATCGTTCCCGCCTCAGACTCCTGACATGCCCGGGTAAACCTGCACTTGTCACTTGTAACCAAATGGTTATGATGGTTTTGACGGGCACCTCACCCCATGAAGTGTCCAAGACCGGAGACAGCACCATGGCCATTGAAACCCCGGGTTACGCGTCCAAACACGCCGCGCTGGCAGCGCTGTCGTCGCGCCATGTCCAGGTCGACGAACTGCCGTGGCAAGCCACGCGTTTTCCGGGCATCCACATCAAAGTTCTGATGGAAGACGCCGCCACAGGCTTGCAAACCGTGCTCACCCGCATGGCCCCGGGCGCCACCCTCACCGATCACGAACACGTCGAGCTCGAACAAAGCTGGGTGCTCGAAGGCAGCCTGGTCGACCACGAAGGCGAGGTCACGGCAGGCAACTACGTCTGGCGCCCTGCGGGCAGCCGGCATTCGGCCAGCGCCCCGGATGGCGCACTGGTGCTGGGGTTTTTCCTCAAGCCCAACCGTTTTTACTGAGCGCTTAAAGACCACCACGCCTGGAAAATAACTTATGAAATTTGGAGACTTCGTCAAGGTCAAATCCTTGTCAAGCCCGCAAGGCTTCAAGGAAAACCTGGAACGACTGGGTTTGCCCATGCCCTGCGATGACGAGCTGGAATCGGGAGACACCGCCGCCATGGCGCAACCCCTGACGGTTTCCGGACTCAAGGTCGGCAACCGCTACGCCATTCACCCCATGGAAGGCTGGGACGGTCTGGCCGATGGCAACCCGTCTGACAACACCCGCCGTCGCTGGACCCTGTTTGGCCGGTCCGGCGCCAAAATGATTTGGGGCGGCGAAGCAGTCGCCGTCCGTCACGATGGCCGTGCCAACCCCAAACAATTGGTCATGAGCGCGCAAACGCAATCGGGCATTGCGCAACTGCGCGAGGGTCTGGTTCAGGCCCACCGCGAAAGCATGGGCAGCGACAAAGACCTGGTCATTGGCTTGCAGCTGACCCACTCGGGCCGTTTTTGCAAACCCAACCTGGAAACCCGCATGGAACCCCGGGTGCTGTACCAGCACCCGCTGCTCGATGGCCGCTTTGGTCCCAAGGAAAACATTGTCGTCATGTCCGACGGCGAGATTCGCCAACTGATCGATGACTATGTGGTGGCCGCCAAGCGCGCCTGGGACTGTGGCTTCCAGTTCGTCGACCTCAAACACTGCCACGGTTATTTGGGCCACGAATTCCTGTCGGCCAAAACACGTGAAGGCGACTTTGGTGGCCCCCTGCACAACCGCACCCGCTTTGTCCGCGAACTGGCGCAAGGCATACGCGCCGAAGTGCCGGGCATGGCCTTGGGTGTGCGCTTGTCAGCGGTGGATTTTTTGCCCTACAAAGCCGACCCGAGCCTGTCCGACGACGAGTCCCTGGGCCCAGGCATTCCGGTTGATTACGCCAACGCCCTGCCCTACCGCTACGGCTTCGGTGTCAACGAATCCAACCCGCTGCTGTATGCCCTGGACGAGACAGCTCAGTTTCTCAAAGTACTGGAATCCCTGGACATTTCAATGGTCAACGTGACCGTGGGCAGCCCGTATTACACGCCCCACGTGACCCGCCCGGCGCTTTACCCACCTTCAGACGGCTACCAGCCACCGGAAGACCCGTTGGTGGGGGTGATGCGCCATCTGGAGATCGTGCGCGACCTCAAGAAAATGTTCCCCGCCATGGCTTTTGTCGGCAGCGGCTACACCTACCTGCAAGAGTTTTTGCCGCATGTGGCCCAAGCCGTGGTCAAACAAGGCTGGACCGACTTTGTGGGCCTGGGCCGCATGGTGCTGGCCTACCCCGATTTACCTGCCGACGTGCTGGCAGGTCGGGCCATGCAGCGCAAACGCCTTTGCCGCACCTTCAGCGACTGCACCACAGCCCCACGCAATGGCTTGGTCTCGGGCTGCTACCCGCTCGATACGCATTACAAAAAGTCGCCAGATATGGCCGTGCTCACCCAAATCAAAAAAGCCGCCAAGTTGTCCTGATCATTCCCTTGCCATGCCCACCCGCCTCATCAAGACCACCGCACGCAACCCTGAGGACAGCCGCGATCGCATCTTGCAAGCGGCCCGCCAAGAGTTTGCTGCGCACGGCTTGGGTGGCGCACGGGTGGACCGCATCTCTGAGCAAGCGGGCATCAACAAGCGGATGCTTTACCACTACTTTGGCAACAAGGACGACTTGTTTGGCGCCGTGCTGGAAGCCAACTACGCCCACAAGCGTGCATCCGAGCAGGCCATGCGCCTGGAAAACGAAGAGCCGCGCGAAGCCATCGGCAAACTGGTGACGCTGACCTGGAATTACTACATCGATCACCCCGAGTTCATGAACCTGCTCAACAGTGCCAACTTGCACCAAGCCAGGCATGTTCAGGCATCTTCCACCGTCAAGAAGATGCGCAACCCGTTCATCCACATGATCGGCAACATCCTGGACAACGGCGTTAAAGCGGGCGTGTTCAAGCCCGGGGTCGACCCAGTGCAGTTGTACATCTCCATCGCGGGCCTGTCCTACTTTTACCTGTCCAACCAGCACACCTTGTCGGCCATTTTCGGGCGCAAATTGCTCAGCCCTGTCGCCAAAACCAAACGCCTGGGCCACATGGTGGACATGGTGCGGTCTTACCTGGAACACGATGCATGAACCTGCCTCTTGAATTCATCGACGAAGCGCACCTGGAAGACGTCATGAGCACGCCTTCGCTCGCGCTGGAGCACAGCCTGGCGCTGCTGGAAGGCGACATCCTTATCCTGGGTGTAGCGGGCAAAATGGGCCCCACGCTGGCGCGCATGGCCAAGCGGGCAGCACCCCACAAACGCGTGATCGGGGTGGCACGGTTTTCAAACCCGCAACTGCAACACAGCCTGAGCGCGCAGGGCGTTGAATGCATACAGGCCGACTTGTTGTCGGCCGAGGCCCTGGCCGCCTTGCCCGATGTGCCCAATGTAGTGTTCATGGCGGGCCGGAAATTCGGCTCGCAAGGCAGCGAATGGCTGACCTGGGCCATGAACGCCCATGTGCCTGCGCTGGTTGCACAACGCTACAAAAACGCCCGCATCGTGGCGTTTTCTACCGCTTGCGTTTACCCGTTTGTCGACGTGCATGGCTCCGGCGCACCCGAAAGCCTGGCCCCCACGCCGCCCGGCGAATACGCCAATTCGTGTGTGGCGCGTGAGCGCATGTTCGAACACTTTTCGCACGAACACCAAACGCCGGGCTGCCTGCTGCGCCTGTCTTACGCCATCGACATGCGGTATGGCGTGCTGCACGATGTGGCGCGCACCATTTGGCAAGGGCTGCCGTTGTCGGTGGCCATGGGCCACGCCAATATCATCTGGCAAGGCGATGCCAACGACCTGGCCTTGCGCGCTCTGAGCGCCTGCACCACGCCCACCTCGGCCATCAACCTCAGCGGCCCGCCCATTTCCATCCGCGATGTCGCCACACGCCTGGCAGCCCGTATGGGCAAAACCGTGCAGTTCACCGACACCGAAGGGTCCACCGCCTGGTTGGTCGACTGCCGCAAGGCCGATGCCTTGTGGGGCCAGCCCTCGGTGGCGCTAGACACCTTGCTGGACTGGACGGCCGCCTGGGTCATGAAGGGCCACAAATCCTTGGACAAACCCACCCACTTCGAGGTTCGCGATGGCCACTACTGATGTGTCAGGCTTGTTACCCGAAGCCGTATCTCAAGTCTTGCGCCAAGGTGCGGTGATTCCGGCGCACCCGCTCGCCCTCAATGCCCAACGCCAGCTGGACCCCCGCAGACAAAGGGCGCTCAGCCGCTACTACCTCGATGCCGGCTCTGGGGGTCTGGCCGTAGGCGTGCACACCACCCAATTTGCCATCCGTGAAAAAGGCCTGTACGCCCCCGTGCTGGAAATGGCCATGCAAACGGCCCACGACTGGACGCCATTGGGCGGCAAGCGCCCCTTGGCCATGATTGCAGGCGTGGCCGGCCCTACCGACCAAGCCTGCGCCGAAGCGGCCACGGCCAAAGCCATGGGCTACCACGCAGGCCTGCTCAGCTTGGCGGCGCTGCGCGGTGCCAGCGAAACCGAGATCCTGGCGCACTGCCGCGCGGTGGCGCAGATCATTCCGCTGGTGGGTTTTTACCTGCAGCCCGCTGTGGGTGGCGTGGTGCTGTCCGCCAACTTCTGGGAAGCCTTTGCCCGCATCGAACAAGTCGTGGCCATCAAGATGGCGCCCTTCAACCGCTACCGCACACTGGACGTGATTCATGGCGTGGTCGCAGCCCATGCCGAAGACCGCATCTCGCTGTACACCGGCAACGACGACCACATCGTGCTGGACCTGGTGACACCTTTTCACGTTAAACGCGGGACCGACACCGTGTCCGTGCGCATCCGGGGGGGCTTGCTGGGGCATTGGAGTGTCTGGACCCACAAGGCGGTTGCGCTGCTGCAACGTTGCCAGCAAGAAGCCGCCCGCGAGCAGGTGTCGGCGCAGCTGCTGGCCCTCGATTCGCAAGTCACCGATGGCAACAGCGCATTGTTCGATGTGGCCCATGACTTTGCCGGTTGCATTGCCGGTTGCCACGAAGTCTTGCGCCGCCAGGGCTTGCTCGAAGGCATCTGGTGCCTCGACCCGCACGAGGCCCTGAGCCCAGGACAAGCCGAAGAAATCACCCGGGTCAGCCAAGCTTACCCAGACTTGACCGATGACGATTTTGTAGCCCAGCACCTGGCCCGGTGGCTGGGTGTTTAGCGTTTTCGTGTGGCTGTTGCAAGACAGCTTGTTTTTAAACTTTGATCCATGAAATGAGGAGACAGCAATGAAAAAGCGGACATTGATTCAAGCCATCGCCCTGGGACTCTCCCTGGGCACAGGCGCCAGCGCCATGGCCCAGGCCACCTGGAAACCCAACAAGCCCATCAATCTGATCGTGCCTTGGGCCGCAGGCGGCTCCACCGACCAGATCACCCGCATCGCAGCGGCCGAGATTGAAAAAACCCTGGGTCAAAAAATCGTGGTGGTCAACCAGCCCGGTGCCTCAGGCTCGATTGGCAGCAAGAACGCCTGGGAAGCCCCCCGGGACGGCTACACCTGGACCGCAGGTGCGGCGCAAGACCTGGGCACCTACCAGGCCCTGGGCATGCTCAATGCCGGTATCAAAGACTGGCACCTGTTCTTGCATGTGGCCAACATCGCCGTGATCAGTGTGAACCCGTCCACGCCTTATCAAAACATCGGGCAATTCCTGGACGCCATGAAAACCAAATCCGACATCAAGGTGGCCACGGCCGGCGTGACCTCGGGGGGGCACAACGCGATGGAAGCCATCGTTGCCGTCACGGGCAACAAGTACCGCCATGTCACCTATGACGGCGGCAACCCCGCCGTCATCGCCACCGTGTCCGGCGAGACCGATGCCACCTCACAACTGGCCGTCGAGCAAGCTGAGATGATTCGCGGCAAACGGCTGCGCCCCCTGGCCACCGTGTCGGACAAGCCGCTCGAAATTGAAGGGCATGGCGTGATCGAGCCGATCTCCAAGACCCTCGCCAACTTCAAGGCACCGGCCAACTACTTTGGCATCTTCATCCCCAAAGGTGTGCCTGCCGAAGTGGTGGCCACGGTCGAACGCATCTGGTCCACCCAAATCGCCAACAACGAAGCCATCAAGAAATACGCCGTGAACCGGGGTGCCTTCTTTGGCCCTGCCAGTGGTGAGTCCGCACAAGCGGCGGCCTTCCCCGCCGTGCAGGCCAACGCCTGGCTGCTGCACAACGGCGGCAAAACCAAAGTGTCACCCGACACCGTGGGCATCCCCAAACCCTGATGGCACCACACGGGGCAGGCCAGCGCCTGCCCCACTTTGACAAAGGCCTGCCATGAGCATGGAAGCAGAAGACAACGAAGTGGTGTCACCGCGTGCGGACTTGATCGCCGCGGTGCTTTGGGTGGCATTTGGCTTGGCAGTCAGCGTCGGCGCCTGGCGCATGGACCGGCTCGAAAAGCTCAGCATCAACCCCTATGAAGTTCCAGGCTTGGTGCCCTTTTTTCTGGGCTGCGCCATCACGGTTTTGGGCGTGGTGCTCTTCATTCGCGCCTGGGCTCAAGGCGGCTGGCAAAGCCCCCTTGCCTCGGCCAAAGTCCAAGACCCCACCTTGTTAAAACACATGGCGCTGGTGTTTGGCTGGTCGCTGTTTTATGCGCTGGTGCTGGTAGGAACAGGGCTGCCTTTCGTGGTCGGCACCTTCTTGTTCATCACCGTGTTCATTGGCGTGCTGGACCGTCAACGGCAAATCGAGATGGGCCGATCGGCCACTGCCCAGTGGGTGCGCGCGGCCATCTACGGCAGCTGCTGGAGTGTGCTGGTGGCCCTGTCTTTTGAATACATCTTTTTGATCAGGTTGCCGTGATGTTTGATGGACTCTTTGCATTCGGACACTCGCTGGCGTCGTTCATGACGCTCGAATCGGTGTTCATGGCGCTGGCCTCATCGCTGGTCGGTGTGATCATTGGCGCCCTGCCGGGCCTGACGGCCACCATGGGTGTGGCGCTCATGACCACCCTGACCATCAAACTGCCCTCGAGCCAAGCGCTTTTGATCCTGATCTGCACCTACGTGGGAGCCATCTACGGTGGCAGCCGCAGTGCGATCTTGCTCAACATCCCGGGCACCCCAGCTTCGGCCGCCAGCTGCCTGGACGGCTACGCCCTGGCGCGCCAAGGGCATGCGGGCCGCGCCATGGGCATTGCCACCACCGGCTCGGTGCTGGGCACCTTGATCGGCATGTTCTTTTTAGCCCTGTTCACGCCCTTGCTGGGTGACGTTGCGCTCAAATTCGGCGCCTATGAATTTTTCTGGCTCGCCGTGTTTGGCGTCATCATCTCGGCCACATTGACTGGGGGCGATGCCCTCAAAGGCTGGATTTGTGGATTTGCCGGCTTGTTCATTGCCACCATCGGGCAAGACGGCATTCATGCCTTCGAGCGCTTTTCCTTTGACAACCGCGACTTGGCAGGCGGCTTTTCCTTAGTGCCCGCTTTGGTGGGCGCTTTCGGTTTTGCAGAGATTTTGGTGGCCATGAAAGAGAGGCGCGCCGTCCCCAAAATCAACCCCTTTGACACCGTCATCCCCAAACTCAAGGACGTGTTTCAATACTGGCACACGATCATACGCTCCGGCATCATTGGCACCTTCATCGGCATTGTTCCGGGTGTGGGCGAAGACGTGGCCGCTTGGTCGTCATACGCCGCCGCCAAAAGGGCCAGCAAAGAAAAAGAAAAATTCGGCAAAGGCTCCATCGAAGGCCTGATGGCGGCCGAAACCGGTGACAACGCCTGCGTGCCCGGTGCCATCATCCCTGTGCTGACCTTGCAAATCCCGGGCTCGGCACCGGCAGCGGTGCTGATGGCGGCCATGCTCATCCACGGCATCAAACCCGGCCCCATGATCATGCTGGAGTCACCCCAGTTTGTGTACGACGTGGTCGCCATGATGCTACTGGCCACCATCGGCATCCTGATCTATGGCCTGGTCTTGACCAAGTTGCTGGTCAAGGTGCTGCGCGTGCCCACCACCCTCATCGTGCCCATGATTTTTGTGCTGTGCGTGGTGGGCACTTATGCGTTGTCATCGCGACTGTTTGACGTGTGGACCATGCTGTTCTTTGGTGTGCTGGGCTATGTGCTGCGCCAATACAAATTTCCGGTGGCCCCGCTGGTTTTGGGCATTGTGTTGGGCGACCTGATGGAAAAAAGCCTTCGCCGGGGGCTGGTGCTGTCCGATGGCGATCTGACGCCCTTCTTCACCCGCCCAATTGCAGGTTCCATTTTTGCGCTGATCGCCATCATCTTGCTGATGCGTGCGCCTTTTATGAAAAACCTTTTTAAGCGCCAAAGCCCATGAAGATCGCCCTGTGCAACGAAGTGCTGGCACCCATGCCATTTGCGGCGCAATGCCATATGGCCCGTGACATGGGCTACATGGGGCTCGAAGTTGCCCCCTTCACCCTGACCGACACCCCCGAAAATTTGACCACAGCCCAGGCCCGGCAATACGCCCAAGTGGCGGCTGACCATGGACTCGTGGTCACCGGCTTGCATTGGCTGCTGGTCAAGCCAGAGGGTTTGTCCATCACGCACCCAGACGCACCGGTTCGCCAAGCCACTGTCGACTTTTTAAAACACTTGTGCGAGATTTGCGCCGCCATGGGCGGGCGTTACCTGGTGCACGGCTCGCCCAAACAACGCAGCATCCATCCGGGGCAAACCCACGACCAGGCCTTGGCCCTGGCGCAAGACGTGCTGGCCAAGGTGGTGCAAACAGCGCAAAGCTTTGGCGTGACCTATTGCCTGGAGCCGCTGTCGGCCGACCAGACCCCACTCATCAACACCGTGGCTCAGGCCGCAGCGGTGGTGCAACACATCAACAACCCCTTTTTCAAAACCATGCTGGACACCAGCTCGGCCGGCTTAGCCGAAACCCTGTCCATGCCCGAGCTGATTGCGCTGTGGATGCCCCAGGGCATCATGGCGCATGTGCAACTCAACGACCCCAACCGCCGTGCCCCCGGCCAAGGCCCCATGCGGTTTGGCCCCATCCTGGCGGCCCTGCAGCAGCAGGCTTACAGCGGTGTGGTGGCGGTCGAGCCGTTTGATTATTTTCCCGATGGTCCCGGCTGCGCCGCCTGGTCCGCCGCCTACCTCAAAGGCCTGCTGGAAAACGCAGCGCCCCTGACTCTGCACAAGCCCCCTTCGATCTGAAACCCGAGACACGCACCATGCAACCCAGCTTTCGCATTGCCGAGATTGAACTGCTTGAAATTCCAGTGGTCCTGCGCATGCCCTTTCGCTTTGGCGTGGTCACGCTGCGCCAGTGTTTTCAGGCATTTGTTCGGGCACGCATCGTCATGCCCGATGGCCAAAGCCACTGGGGAGCATCGGCCGAAATGATTGTGCCCAAATGGTTCGACAAAAACACCCAGCTCAGCGACGAAGACAACTTCGAGCAAGAACGCCATGTGCTGCGACTGGCCAAAGCCGCCTATTTGGCCGATGGCAGCCCCGACACCGCCTTTGGCCACTTTGCACGCCACCACGAAGCCCACCTGCGCGCCTGCGCTGCAGAAAACCTCAACCCGCTGCTGGCCAACTACGGCCCCGCGCTGATTGACCGCGCCCTGATCGACGCCTTGTGCCGCGCCCTGGGCCAATCGTTTTATGCCGCCGTGCAGCACAACACCCTGGGCATGGACGAACGCATGCCCTCATTTCAGGGCTTGAACATGGCCCGCTTTTTGTCCAGCCTTCAGCCTGCCCAAACCCTGCACGCGCGGCACACCGTGGGCCTGCTGGACGCCATCACGCGGCAAGACGTGACCGAGCCTGTCAATGACGGTCTGCCCGAGACCTTGCAAGAAGTGTTGCAGGTCTACGGCCACCGATACTACAAACTCAAGGTCAGCGGCCGCATCGACGCCGACATAGATCGGTTGTGCGCCATCGCCTCGGTACTGGACAGCCTGTCCGAGCCCTACCACGCCACCCTGGACGGCAACGAGCAATACCAAAGCGCTGAGCAACTGCTCGAACTGCTCACGCGCATGCGCGCCCAACCCGCCCTGCAACGGCTGGTGGCCAGCATCCTGTTCATCGAACAACCGATCAACCGGCTGCACGCGCTGGATGTGAACCTGAACAAACTGGACTTGGGCATGCCCGTCATCGTGGACGAATCCGATGGCCTGCTCGACACCTTTGTGATGGCCCGTGAGCGCGGCTACACCGGCATTTCCAGCAAAACCTGCAAAGGGGTGTACCGCTCGCTGCTGAATGCGGCACGCTGCGCCGCTTGGAACCAAGAGGCGTCTGCGCCAGGGCGCTATTTCATGTCGGCCGAAGACCTGACGGTGCAAGCCGGTCTATCGGTGCAGCAAGACCTGGCCCTGGTCAACCTGATTGGCGTGACCCATGTCGAGCGCAATGGCCACCACTATGTGAATGGCCTGCAATCGCGCCCCCAAGCCGAGCAAGCCGCCTTTTGTCAAGCTCACCCCGACTTGTACGAGTACAGCCACGGCGCTGCCCGCCTGCGCATTCGCGAAGGCCAGCTCCACATCGCCTCGCTCGATGCACCCGGCTTCGCCAGTGCTGTGATGCCCGATTTTTCTGCCATGCGACCCCTCTGAAAAAAAACAGTCCAACATTGCCACACCCGCGCCGGATTAAGCCAACCCACTGGAGACACCATGAAAACACCTCAACGAACAGCTCTGATATCCATGACCTGCATGGCGCTGCTAGCCCCATGGAACGCCAATGCTCAAGGGGCCTATCCCAACAAACCGATCAGAGTAATCGTGCCATTTGCGCCTGGCAGCACAACCGACATCATTGCCCGCGCGATTTCAGACAAGATGAGC
>JBIKRC010000300.1:0-3237 GCA_044349375.1 Limnohabitans sp. | reverse complement strand
GGGCACGGTCGCGATGAAGGTCAGGGTTTTGTGGATGCGTTCTTGCAGCTGGGCCAGGGTGGTTTCGGTGTCGTCAAACTTGGGCGCTTCGACTCCGCTCAAACGGGCCACGCCATTTTTCACCGCATCGCAAGCGATCAGCACTTGGCGGGTGAAAGGGAGCATGTCCGGCGCCAATCGGTAGGTGGTCAGCGCCGTGGGGTCGATCTTTTTGGCTTCTACGAACTGCTCGGCCTTGGCCAGAATATGGCTGAGGTTGGTGAGCATGCGGGTGCAGACGGGCAGGGTGGCGCTGGACATGGAAATGGTCATGAAATTCTCCGGGTTGAAATTAATTGGGGGCAGGCAAAAGGACAGAGCGCTCTTTTTGGTACTGGTCGTAAATGGGCAACTGGCTGGCAGGTACGGCGCGGTTGCCCACGGCTTTGGCTTTTTCCTGGGCGCGTATTTCTTCGTAAACGGCTTGCGTCGACACCAAGCCGCAACCGGACAGCGCAGTCAGCAGCATCAGCGCGATGGGTGTTTTGTTCATGGTCTGCGCTTGCTGAACTTTTGCCAATACTGGAATTCATCTTCGCGGACTTCGTATTCCAGGTCTTCCACACGCATGAGCATGCGTTCTTTGGCGTCACTCACGGCGCGGTTGTAAATGCTGGGGCCAATTTCTTCCAGCACAAAACCGAGCAAAGCGCCGGCGGTGATGTTGCCGATTTTTTGCTCAAAATTCTCCAAGAAGTAGCGCTCGATGCTGGCAATGGCCTGGGCGCGGTCTTCTTTGCTCAGTTCGATGGCCATGGTCCTTGTCAGCCGATTTCGGCGATCAGTTCGATCTCAACGCAAGCGCCCATGGGGATTTGCGCGACACCAAAGGCGCTGCGGGCATGGGCACCCACTTGGGGTCCGAAAACCTGCCCCAGCAATTCGCTGCAGCCGTTGGTGACCAAGTGTTGTTCGGTGAAGTCGCTTGTGGAGTTGACCAGGCTCATGACCTTGACGATGCGCTTGACTTTGCTCAGATCGCCCACGGCCGCGTGCAGGGTGCCCATCAGGTCAATGGCCACGGCACGCGCAGCTTGCTGCCCTTCGGGGGTGTCGATGTTTTTGCCAAGTTGCCCCACCCACGCTTTGCCGTCTTTTTTGGCGACGTGGCCCGACAAAAAAACCAGGTTGCCGGTTTGCACAAAAGGGACATAAGCCGCAGCAGGTACGGCCACGGGTGGCAGCTCGATGTTCAGGGACTTCAGGGTGTCATAGACGTTCATGTCGTGGGCTCTTGTTGTGGGTCGATGGAGGTGGTTCGGCGCTGACCATAGGCCAGTGTTGGGATTGTCGCCGAAACGCATTCGCGCGCTGATCAATGCAAAGAGCATGAGACCTGTCTAAAATGTTGCAAAAAGTACGCTTTGCATCACTTACGAGCGCTTCCCACCACCAGCCCATTCAGGGAGGCTGTCATGAACCTCAATTCAAGCCCGCACCCCAGCCCAAATTTGATGCCGCAGGTTGGTCCATGAGCGCACGCGCAGGAAAAGCTTGGTTATTTGGCCTGGTTGCTTGGTGTGCTGGAATCGCTTTGCAGCTGCAGCAAGGGACACTTTGGGCCGTTTCGGCTTATGTCTCACTGGCGGCCCTAGCGGGTGGCGCGGGTTGGTGGATCCACCGCCAATACCCGACCTTTAGGCTCAATACCCTCCTGGTGGGCGGCGTGTTGGTCTGCCTTTCGTTTGCTGTCACGGGTCTGCATGCGCTGTCGCGGTCGTTGGCCATCGACCCCGCGTTGGAGGGCCAAGACTTGGATGTGGTGGGTGTGGTGCAAGCCATGCCCCAGCGGCAAGACGTGGGGTGGCGTTTTCGTTTTCGCATCGAGCAGGCTTGGCGGGTTGAAAAATCAGGGCAAAGCCGGGCGATCGACTTGGACACCGAACTGCCCTCGCAGGTGTATCTGGGGTGGTATGGGCAAGATGGCAGACACGACAGCGGATGGAACCTGTCGGCATTGCCCGAGCCGGTGAAGGCGGGTGAGCGATGGCGACTGCGTGTCCGCTTGAAAGCGCCGCATGGCCATCTGAACCCCAGGGGTTTTGACTACGAGTTGTGGCTGTGGGAGCAAAACATTCGTGCCACCGGGTATGTCCGAACAGGCGTCAAAGACCCGAGCCCAGAGCGGCTGGCCAGCACGGGGCGGCATCCGATAGAAAGCTGGAGGCAGTCGGTTCGGGATCGTTTACTGACCCATCTGGCCGCGGGGCCAGGGGGTGCATCGTCAGCCCAATACAGTGGCGTGATCGCCGCCTTGGTCACGGGCGATCAGGCCGCCATCGAGCGCAGCGATTGGGACCTCTTTCGGGCCACCGGGGTGGCCCATTTGATGAGCATTTCAGGCCTGCATGTGACCATGTTCGCTTGGCTGGCTTCTCTGGTCGTGTCATGGGGCTGGCGTCGGTCAGTGCTTTGGGGATTTGCCGGGGCCTTGCGTTGGCCCGCCCCTCAGGTGGGGGCTTTGGCCGGGCTGGTGCTGGCGGGTTTTTATGCCTTGTTCAGCGGTTGGGGGGTGCCCGCGCAGCGCACGATGTGGATGTTGGCGGTGGTGGTGGTGCTCAAGCTGTCGGCCCGGCTTTGGCCTGGGCCATTGGTCTGGGCTTTGGCCGGGGCGGTGGTGCTGACCTGGGACCCTTGGGCCATTTTGCAGCCGGGCTTTTGGCTCAGTTTTGTCGCTGTGGGGATTTTGATGGCGACTGGCAATGCCTGGGAGCCGGGTGAAAAACAGCCTGTTTGGGCAAGTGCTTGGCTAGGACGTGCTGGGTCATTGGTTCGGGAGCAGTTCATTGTCACAGTCGCCTTGGCACCGCTTGGATTGTTATTTTTTGGGCAGATTTCTTTGGTGGGCTTGCTGGCCAATTTGCTGGCCATTCCCTGGGTGACTTTCTTGGTCACGCCATTGGCCATGCTGGGGGTGGTGTGGTCGGGCGCTTGGGATTTGGCAGTTTGGGCTTTGCAGCCGCTGTCGGTGGTGTTGACTTGGATGGCTTCATGGCCCATGTCCTCTGTGTCTATGGCCATGGCGCCTTGGGGCTTCGCTGCTTTGGCCTTGTTTGGCGCCGTGGTGCTGGTGCTCAAAGCGCCCTTGTCTTGGAAGTTGCTCTGCCTGCCGCTGCTGTGGCCCGTTCTTTTTTGGCAAGCGCCCAGACCTGCGGCGGGCACTTTTGAGTTGCTGGCCGCTGATGTGGGCCAGGGCAA
>JBIKRC010000298.1:0-3255 GCA_044349375.1 Limnohabitans sp. | reverse complement strand
AGTCTGGCCAAAACCCGAGATGCTGGCGTACACCAAGCCGGGGTTGTCTTTTTTGAGGGACTCGTAATCGATGCCCAAGCGGAACTTCACATCGGGGCGAAAGTTCTCCACCACCACATCGGCCTTGGCGATCAGTTGCTTGAGCAGCGCAATGCCCTCGGGCTCTTTCAGGTTGAGCGTGATCGAGCGCTTGTTGCGGTGGGTGTATTGGTAGTCCGAGCCCTCTTGCCCGCCCAGCGTGTCGTCACCCCGCATGTGCTCGGGCATTTGCACCTGCACCACGTCGGCCCCCCAGTCGGCCAACTGCCGGCAGGCCGTGGGGCCGGCACGGACCTGGGTCAGATCGATCACTCTAAATCTTGCAAGTGCAGCAGAAGCGGGTTGGTGCGGCATGACAATCGTCCGTGAATTGGAGGGCCCATGCGAGCAACCGCCTGGTGACAGGAGCGCCGTGAACTGGGGATTTTTTGAGCCTAGTATGTGCCCGTCAAACAGCCATAAAGTGTGAACGCCCACCGAAAAAGTGTCAACAATTCCGATAAATTGTTGACACATTGGCGACCTGCAAGAGGTCATTTTCGAGGTGTTGCACGCACCATCGGGTAGTATTCAAACGATCCTTTTCCACCTCCCCGCCTCACTCCTCCCGCTGCACCGCCATCGTCGTCGCCATGCAACCCGCCCCTGAAAAGCCCGAGCACGGCTTGCCCGTCTTTGTGGCCGAGCAGCTCAAGCAACTGATCTACATCGGCGAGCTCAAACCCGGCGAGCGCCTGAACGAGGCGGCTCTGGCGCTGCGCATGGGCACCAGTCGGGGCCCGGTGCGCGAGGCCATTCGCCTGCTCACCGGCCTGGGGTTGGTCAAGGCCGTGCTCAACCGGGGCGTGTTTGTGCGCCAACTGTCGGTGCGAGAAATGCTGGAGCTGTACGACTTGCGAGCCCTGGTCTTTGGCTTTGCCGCCGAACGCGCCACCGAGCACATGGCCGAAAGCCACAAAGCCTGTTTTGAAGAACTTCTGGACGGCATGGACCAGGCCTGTGAAGCCGAAAACCCCAACCTGTACTACGAACTGAATCTGCAGTTCCACGCCTTGGTGCTGCAACTGGCCAACAACCAACGGGCCCAAGCCGCTTACGACGACTACGTCAAGGAAATGCACCTGTTCAGGCGTGAGTATTTCAACGCCCCCGGCAACATGCGCCAGTCCAATGCCGAGCACCGCACTTTGTACGAAGCCATCGTCAAAGGCTCCAAGGCCAAAGCCAAAATGACCGCCGAGCGACACGTGCTCAAAGGGCGCGAGCGGCTGCTGAGCAACATCAACAACGGCAGCCCACTGGCAGGGCTTTGAGCGTGCCATGATCGGCCTGGTCAAACCCAACCCTCAAGTGTTTTGGCTGTTTACCACCCACTGAGGTTTGCCCATGAACACCCCCTTATTGACCGTGTTGTTAATTTTGTTTTTTGCTTTGCTGGCCGCCTTGGTCACGGCGCTGGCCTGGAGTTGGGCCCCTGACCGAGGGGTGGACACCCTCAAGGCTCGCTGGGCCCCGCAACCCTCACACTTTGTGACGCTGCAAGGCATGCAGGTGCACCTGCGCGACGAGGGGCCACGCGATGACCCCATCCCGATCGTGCTGATCCATGGCACCTCGGCCAGCTTGCACACCTGGGACGGCTGGACCGCCGCTCTGAGCCCACACCGCCGCGTGATCCGCATGGATTTGCCCGGTTTCGGACTGACAGGCCCCGCGCCCGATGCCGACTACAGCATGGCGCGTTACACCGGCTTCATGCGGGATTTGCTGGACTTGCTCAAGCTCGATCAGGTGGTGATGGGCGGCAACTCACTGGGCGGTGGCATTGCCTGGCAAACCGCCTTGGCGCACCCGACGCGAGTGCGTCAATTGGTTTTGGTGGATGCCACGGGCTACCCTTTGCAACCCCAGTCCATGCCGATCGGATTTCGGTTGGCCCAGATTTCATGGCTGGCACCGGTCACTCAGAAAATTCTGCCTCGTTCAATGATTGTTGCAAGCGTGCGCAACGTCTATGGACAACCGGACAAGGTGAGCCCAGCCCTGGTAGATCGATATTACGAGTTGACCCTGCGCGAGGGCAACCGCGCCAGCCTAACGCAACGCTTCCAATACCGCAGCAGCGATGCCGCTTTGGCGGGACAGATTTCTCAGCTGAACCTGCCCACCCTGATTTTGTGGGGCAGCCAAGACCGGCTGATTCCGTCAGACCACGGACAACGCTTTCAGCAAGACATTGCGGGCAGCGAGCTGCAGGTCTTTGAAGGCTTGGGCCATGTGCCCCACGAAGAGGACCCCGAGGCCACGGTGCAGGCGGTGAAAAGGTTTTTGGGCCTGCCGCCTGCGTTGATCAGGAACTGAACAAGAAGTTCATCACGTCGCCGTCTTTCACGACGTAGTCCTTGCCTTCGGCGCGCATCTTGCCCGCATCCTTGGCGCCTTGCTCGCCTTTGAAGGCAATGAAGTCGTCAAAAGCGATGGTCTGGGCGCGGATGTAGCCTTTTTCGAAGTCAGTGTGGATCACACCCGCCGCTTGCGGGCCGGTGTCGCCCACGCGGATGGTCCAGGCGCGCACTTCTTTCACACCAGCGGTGAAGTAGGTCTGCAGACCGAGCAAGCCGTAAGCCGAACGGATCAGGCGGTTCAGGCCCGGCTCGTCCTGACCGATTTCCTTCAAGAACTCCAATCGGTCCGCGTCGTCCATCTCGGACAACTCGGCTTCGATCTTGGCGCAAATGGCCACCACGGGCGCGTTTTGCTTGGCGGCAAAGGCCTTGAGGCGGTCGAGGAAAGGGTTGTTCTCAAAGCCGTCTTCCGACACGTTGGCCACGAACATGGCGGGCTTGGCGGTGATGAAGAAGAACTGCTTGAGTTCGATACGCTCTTCTTTGCTGAAGTCGATGGTGCGCACCGGTTGGGTGTCGTTCAGGGCGGCTTGGCATTTTTCCAAGATCGCCATTTGCTTGACGGCTTCTTTGTCACCCGAGCGTGCGATTTTGCTCACGCGGTGGATGGCTTTTTCAACAGCGGCCAAGTCGGCCAGGCACAGCTCGGTTTGGATGACCTCGATGTCGGCAATCGGGTCCACCTTGTTGGCCACATGGATGACGTTGTCGTCTTCAAAGCAGCGCACCACGTTGACGATGGCGTCGGTTTCGCGGATGTGCGCCAAAAACTTGTTGCCCAGGCCTTCGCCCGTGCTGGCACCGGCCACCA
>JBIKRC010000299.1:0-3255 GCA_044349375.1 Limnohabitans sp. | reverse complement strand
GCGGCATCGACTGCAAGCCGATCACCGGCGAGATCACCTACGGCCTGGAGCGCTTGGCCATGTACCTGCAGGGCGTGGACAACGTCTACAACCTGAAGTGGACCGACACCCTGAGTTATGGCGATGTTTATTTGCAAAACGAGCAAGAGCAGTCGGCTTACAACTTTGAGCACTCGGACGCTGACTTCTTGTTCACCGCTTTCAGTGCCCACGAAAAACAAGCCCAGAACCTGATCGTTCAGCAGCTGGCCTTGCCCGCCTACGAGCAAGTGCTCAAGGCCGCGCACACCTTCAACTTGCTGGACGCGCGTGGTGCGATCAGCGTGACCGAGCGCGCCGCCTACATCGGCCGCATCCGCAACCTGGCCCGTAGCGTGGCGCAGAGTTATTACGAGAGCCGCGAACGTCTGGACTTCCCGATGGCCCCGCGTGAATGGGTTGCCCAAATGCCCAAAAAAGCCGCGTGAGGAGCACAACATGACGACACAAAATTTGCTGGTGGAACTGTTTGTGGAAGAGCTGCCACCCAAGGTGCTCAACAAACTCGGCGCTGCTTTCTCTGGCGTGCTGGCTGAACAACTCAAGGCCCAGGGCCTGGCTGCGGCCGACGCTGTGGTGACCGCCTTTGCCTCTCCCCGTCGTCTGGCCGTCCATGTGACCGGTGCGCTGGCGCAGGGTGCCGACAAGGCCGTGCAGCAAAAACTCATGCCCGTGGCCGTGGGCCTGGACGCGGCGGGCAACGCCACACCCGCGCTGCTGAAAAAACTGCAAGCCCTGGGCGCTGACGTGAGCGACCCTGCTGCGGCCGTGGCCGCGCTCAAGCGCGCACCGGACGGCAAAGCGGACGCCTTGTTTTACGACAGCATCGTCAAAGGCGCTTCGCTGCAAGCAGGCCTGCAAAAAGCGCTGGAAGAAGCGCTGGCCAAGCTGCCGATTCCCAAAGTCATGCAGTACCAGTTGGAGACCGATTGTGAGTTGCCGGGCTGGAGCAGTGTGAACTTTGTGCGCCCCGCGCACAGCCTGATCGCGCTGCACGGCAGCACCGTGGTGCCGGTCAAGGCGCTGGGCCTGACCGCAGGCAACAGCACACAAGGCCACCGCTTTGAGGCCAAGGTCTCGCCTGTGGTGCTGCCGCATGCGGACCATTACGATGACGTGCTCAAGCGCGATGGCGCAGTCATCGCCAGCTTCGCTGAGCGCCGCGCCGAGATCGTGCGCCAGTTGCAAGCGGCCGCTGCTAAAGTCGGTGGCGGTTGCCAGCCGATTGAGGACGACGCCCTGCTCGACGAAGTGACCGCGCTGGTCGAGCGCCCCAATGTGTTGACCTGCCAGTTCGAGACCGAGTTCTTGGGCGTCCCGCAAGAGTGCCTGATCCTAACGATGAAGGCCAACCAGAAATACTTCCCGTTGATCGATGCCTCGGGCAAGCTGACAAACCGGTTTTTGGTGGTGAGCAACATCACACCCGATGACGCTTCTTTGGTGATCGGCGGCAACGAGCGCGTGGTGCGCCCGCGCTTGGCCGATGCCAAATTCTTCTTTGACCAAGACCGCAAAAAGACGCTTGAATCGCGCGTTGAGGGCTTGTCCAAAGTGGTTTACCACAACAAATTGGGCACGCAAGGTGAGCGCATGGCGCGTGTCTGCGCCATCGCCAAAGCCATCGGCCAGCAAGTGGGCGGTGATCTTCTTGCCAAGCAAGCCGAGCAAGCTGCCCGTTTGGCCAAGACCGATTTGCTGACCGACATGGTCGGCGAATTCCCTGAGCTGCAAGGCATCATGGGCGGCTACTACGCCCGCCACGATGGCCTGAGCAGCGATGTGGCCGAAGCCATTGAAGACCATTACAAGCCGCGTTTTGCGGGCGACGAGTTGCCGCGCAACCACGTGGGCCTGGTCGTGGCGCTGGCCGACAAGCTTGAAACCTTGGTTGGCATGTTCGGCATTGGCAATGTGCCCACGGGCGACAAAGACCCGTTTGCGCTGCGGCGTCATGCTTTGGGGGTGGTGCGGATGTTGGTCGAAGCCCGCTTGGAACTCAATTTTTTCGAGCTGACCCGCCAAGCCCTCACCGCCTTTCCGGCTGCTGTGGTCCAAGACAAGAGCGTCGAGTTGGACGAGTTTTTGGTCGAACGACTTCGCGGTTACTTCCGTGAGGCCGGGTTTTCAATCGCCGAAGTCGATGCCGCCATCTTCGCGCAAAAGCTGGGCCAGTGGTCATCTATTCCCACTCGTCTTCAGGCTGTGCGCGCCTTTGCCGCATTGCCTGAAGCCCCCGCTTTGGCGGCAGCCAACAAGCGCATCGGCAACATCCTCAAGAAAGCCGGCGAGGTGGACGCCCATGTCAACCCCGCGCTGCTGCAAGAAGACGCCGAAAAAGGCCTGTACGCCGCCATGCAAAAGTTGTTGCCTGAATCCGAGGCGCAGTTTAAAGCCGGCGACTACACTGCCAGCCTGCAAACCCTGGCCGCGCTGCGCGCCCCGGTCGATGCGTTCTTTGACGACGTGATGGTCAACGCCGAAGCCATGGACCTGCGCCTGAACCGCCAGGGCCTGCTCAAGTCGCTGCATGTGGCCATGAACCGCGTGGCCGACTTGTCGCGTCTGGCGGCTTGATCGACCGACCCTAGCAAGTTTCCTGACCCAAGCACGCATGAATACCCATTTGAAACTCGTCATCCTGGACCGCGACGGCACCATCAACCGCACGGGTGACGAGTTCGTCAAATCGCCGGACGAATGGCAGCCCTTGCCCGGGGCGCTGGAGGCGATCAGCCGCCTGAACCATGCAGGTTTTCATGTAGTGCTGGCCACCAACGAGTCGGGTCTGGGTCGGGGCCTGTTTGACATGGCCGCCTTCAATGCCGTGCACAGCCACCTGATCAAGAAACTGGCGGCGGTGGGCGGGCGCATCGATGCCTTCTTCTATTGCCCGCATGCGGCCGATGAGGGCTGCGGTTGCCGCAAACCCTGGCCGGGTCTTTTCTCGCAAATTGCCGAGCGCTACGGCGTGGACCTGCACGGTGTGCCCTGCATTGGCAACAGCCTGATTGACATGCAAGTCGCTGAAGTGGTGGGTTGCGTGCCGCACATGGTGCTGAGTGGCCGTCATCCCGAATGGCTGGGGCAAGCTTTGCCACCGGGTTTTCCGGTCGGCACACAGGTGCATACCGATCTGGCCGCCTGTGTCGATCATTTACTGGGCTTTGAATCGGGCTCGCGCTTACCTTTGACAACGACGCCAACATGAATTTC